>JBHEKZ010000194.1:0-3435 GCA_041859025.1 Melioribacteraceae bacterium
TGCCTCATCAAAGGGCTCCAGCGCACGGGGAACAGCTCCATGCATATAAGAAATTGCAACTCCGTAATTAACAATTGGAACCCCAACATACTTAGCTTGTTTTATTCGCTGCTGCATCATTCTTCGAGTAAGCATGCAGCCGCCGCAATGGATTATTAGTTTGTACTCGGAAAGATTTTCCGGATAATCGTGACCATTCACAACATCAATCGTTAAATCTTTTTTTGTATGATTACGCAGCCAGCGTGGGATTTTTACTTTGCCTATATCATCCTCTTGCGCATGATGTGAGCAAGCTTCTGCAACTAAAAATTTATCTCCGTTTTGAAGTTCTTCGATTCTTCTTAATCCTTTAACATATTCCGGTAAATCACCTTTGTAACGCGCCATTAGTATCGAAAATGTTGTAAGAGGAATTTCATCCGGAACATCGGCCGCTACACGCATAATAGCCTGGCTGTCAGTAACGACCAATTTAGGCGGATTAGATAGTTTACCTAGGGCAGCGCGTAATTCTTTATCTTTTGAAACAACAACTATCGCATCAACATCTAAAGATTCCCTTATTGTTTGCACTTGAGGCATTATTAGTCTGCCTTTAGGCGCTCCTAAATCAATAGGAACAACAAGTACAATAACATCATGCTGTTTTAGTAAATCTCCAACAAGCGGAATTTCTTCATCACTCGGCAGGAGGTTTATCATTTTTTCTTTCAGCTGATGGATTCCATCATTTGTAACACAAGAGACCGCATGAAACTGAACTTCATTCGCATTCAGTTCTTCTATAAGCTCATAGTTAATTCCCAATTCGGATTTATTGATTACAGCAAGAAAAGGTATTTCAAGCTGCTTTAAGTGATCAATTAAATTTCTCTCTTGCTGGCTTAGTTTTGACTGTGAATCCAAAACTAAAAGCGCGAAGTCGGATTCCGAGATGACTTTTACAGTCTTGCTGATTCTCTTTTCGCCAAGTTCGCCTACATCATCTATTCCGGCAGTATCAATTAAAACAACCGGACCAAATGGAAGAAGCTCCATTGCTTTGCGAACGGGATCGGTTGTTGTGCCGGGTGTGTCGCTTACAATAACCAAATCTTGCCCAATGATTTTATTCATCAAAGAAGATTTACCAACATTTCTCTGCCCTATAAAGGCTATATGTATTCTTTCGGCTTGTGCTACTTTACTCAATTTTAATTCCTAAGTCTTTTGATATTAAATTCAACAGTTCATTTTCATCAAGAAGCTTGCTTTTCATTAATGCTTTCAAGAAGGGGATTTTATTTGCTTCGGCATATTTTACTAATTCTTGGATTGTTTCATATCCGAATGAAGTAATAAGGGAAGCCGCAATTGCAGTAGAGTTCATCAGATTTTCCTTGCATCTCTCTCTGTTGGCGGAAATTCCGTTAATACATTTCTCAGTCAAATTGATATTGGAATCTCGAAGCATAGAAAGTGATTTTAAAAATGTATGTGCAATCAACGGCATAAAGGCATTGAGTTCTAAATTTCCGCCCGAAACAAGGTTGGAAATAATTACATCGTTTCCTTTAACTAATTCGCAGATCTGAATTGAGTTTTCAAGAATCACCGGATTTACTTTACCGGGCATAATACTGGAACCTGCTTGCATCGGCAGTAAATTAATTTCACCAATGCCGCCGCTTGGTCCGCTTGATAAGAAACGTAAGTCGTTACACATTTTTATTAGTGATGTTGCGCCGGCTTTTACAATTCCATGAACTTCAACAAATACATCTAAATTTTGTGTTGCATCAATTAAATCTTCACTTTTGGCAATAGGCAGCTTGGTTATTTTTTTCAGAATCCCATTTACGTTTAGCACATATTCTCTTGAAGTTGCAATAGAATTCCCTACGGCAGTTCCACCTAGATTCACAGAGCGAAGGCGCTCTTCGGCATTGTACAAACGCCATCTATCGCGCGCAAATGCCTGTGCGTAAGCTCCAAATTCTTGTCCTAGTGTAATAGGTACTGCATCTTGAAATTGTGTTCGCCCGATCTTGATAACAGTTCTAAACTCCTCTTCTTTTTTTTGCAGTGCACTTTGTAACTGAGCAAATGAATCTTGAAGTTCTCTTAGAAGGTAAATACTGGCAATGCGTAACGCTGTTGGATAAGTATCGTTTGTAGATTGGCTCATGTTAACATCATCAAGAGGATGTATATGGGAGTAATCTCCAAATTCTTTGCCTACATACTTAAGAGCCGTATTTGCTATAATCTCGTTGATATTCATATTCAATGAAGTACCGGCACCGCCTTGATAAGGATCGACAACAACCTTTTCATATATGCTTGAGAGATTACCTTTAATACATGCCTCTGTTTCGGCTAGTAATTCGGTTATGGCTTCTTCAATTGGAGAATATTTCTCTTTGAAAAGTAAACCGCATTTGTAATTTGTTTCTGCCGCGGCAAGCTTAACTTGCAGAAATCCCTTAACTATATAGGGATGTATTTTTTCTCCGGAATAAGGGAAGTTATTTAAACTTCTCAAAGAATGAATGCCGTAAACCGCATCATCCGGAATTTCAAGTTCACCGAGACTATCTTTTTCTATTCGCATAACACCAAAAAATTTTCTATTCAAATATATCAAAAAGGGAAGTAAGAGAACTGAGCATAAAAAAACCCCGCCAACTTGGCGGGGTCTCGAAATCTTAGATTTCATAAAAAATTACTTCATCAACAACATTTTATTTGTCTTAACAAAGTTATTTGTTTCTATTCTGTAGAGATAAATTCCGGAAGCTAAGTTGCTTGCGTTGAATTGGAAGTTATATTCTCCAGCGTTTAAGAAATTATTAACTAATGTTGAAACTTCCTTACCAAGAATATCATATACAGTCAATTTCACGTTTCCAGCTTTTGGAATAGAGAATTTAATAGTTGTTGATGGGTTGAATGGGTTCGGATAATTTTGTTGTAATTCATAAACTGCTGGAATTGACTCACTATCTTGATGAATTCCAACAGGAATACTCAAAATACTCATAGCACCTTTCATAGCAGTAATTACATATTTTGGATTATGGATACCGCCAGACTTGTCATTATGCGCAGTAATTGCGTTCCAATATGCGCTTAACTGATCTTTTGTCCAAGTAGATTTTGGAACAGGAAAAGCTGTGAATTTGCCTGCTGCATCGTATTGTCCGTATTCGGCGCTGAAAGTAGAACCAGGTATTTGCCCTAGTTTTGCCATTACTTTTCCTACCATACCATAAACTTCTGCTTGCAGTCCTTCTACAATTCCATCGTTATCATGATCACCTTTCCCACTAACAAAGAATTTAGCATCTCCAAACGAATTACCAAATGTTGCACCGTGGCATTGTGCACATGCTTCTAAGTTTTCTTCTGCTTTAACTCTTCTGTGGTCTGGACCAATAACATAGTTACCAT
>JBHEKZ010000355.1:0-3741 GCA_041859025.1 Melioribacteraceae bacterium
AACTACTGTGATGATAAAACTACCATATAAAAGGAAGGGGATTGAGATTGACACGGTTACGTGTGAGGAATACTCATAAAACAAAAATAATCAGCTGGCATTTTAGATTTGGCCAATTCAGCTGATTCTAGAGAAGGAAATATTCCATATACAGTAGAACCTGTTCCAGACATCAATGATAAAAAAGCCCCGCAGTTATAGAAATCTTCTTTTATTTGTTTAATTAAAGGATGGAGTGTAAAAACAGGCTTCTCAAAATCGTTTTTAAGGATTGCTCTAGCTATAGAGTGGTCCAATTTTTCATCGTTTATCATTGATTTAAAATCGGTTTTATTAAAGTTGGGCAGAATGTTTAAGAAAGCCTCTTTTGTTGAGACGTTAATTCTAGGATTTACCACGAGGATAGGATCTTCAATACATAACTCGATGGGTTCTAGAATTTCTCCACGAGAAGTTCCTATCGCGGGTTTTGATTTTATAAAAAATGGTACATCGCTACCAAGCTTAAGCGCTAGTTCAAGCATAACATCATATTTAATTCCGAGACCAAACATTTCGTTTAATGAAATGAGAGTTGCAGCCGCGTCAGAACTTCCGCCTCCAAGTCCAGCTTGCGAAGGAATATTTTTTCTCAATTCAATTCTAACATTTAGTTTTTTACCAGAATATTCCTCAAGAGTTTTAACAGCTTTAACCACAAGATTAGAATCATCACTCGGCACATCTGAATTTTCGCATATAAAAGAAAATACATCAGACTTTTCGAAGAATAGATTGTCATACAAATCGATTATTGGATAAAAGATTGTGTTTAAGTCATGATAACCATCTGTTCTTTTCGCTAAAACATCAAGACCAATATTTATTTTAGCCGGAGCTTTAATTTCTATATAACGCATCTATATATTCCTTGAGAACTTCAGTATGCTTAGGTGTAGATCCGCAACATGATCCCACAAACAGAAGTAAATTATTAAAGTTACTTTTAAGTAATTCCAGATACTCGATTGGTGAATGAGTTTTTCTAATTTCTGAATCACAAACATTACCGATACCGCAATTAAAATAGAAACCAAAATCGGTTGGGAGTGAAAAATTATCCAAATATTTTTCTAGTAACTCAACCTTAACACAGTTAAAACCAATTGATTGGGCAGAATAGTCCTTGATTACTTGTACTACATCGAATACTCGTTCACCACTTAAAATCTTTAAAGATTCATCAAAATATAGATTCATTGAATAGGGAATAGAATTTTCAGAACAAAACTTGCAGATGATTTCTATTTCATCCAGATGGGAATGAGTCTCGTTCCAGACAATATCACACCCCGATTCATATAAGAGTTCTATATGTTTCTTATGATTATATTCTAAATCAAAATTCGAAATTGTTCTTACTTTTTGATAACAGTCTTCTGCCGGAGCATTTGACCCGGCAACAATTACATTCGAATTTGATAATGATTTTGCCTCTAAAGCAAGTTCAACACTAGCTTTTACCAGATCAGCATTTGTTAATCCAATGTTACTTTTTCTTTTAGCAATAGGATTTGTTCTGAAAGTATTTGTCGTTATAATATCCGAGCCAACTGAAATATATTCTTCATGAATTTTCCTTATTAGCTGAGGATTCGAAAAATTAAATCCGGAATACCAAAGATTTTTATCAGCATTAAAATTGCGCTGTTGCAGGAGAGTTCCAAGAGCTCCGTCCAAAACCAACGGTCTTCCTAGAGTTGCTTTCTTTTCACTAAGGATATTCTTTTTTCTCATTGTTATGCAATACTTTACTTACACTATCTGGATAACTTTATATGGCGATTAGATTGTTTCTTTGAACTAGAGAATCAATCTTTTGCAAAATTCTATCATTAGGTAATTTTAAGAAACATTCATGATTTCTTGGGCATTCTAGTAAATTGCAGATAATACAATCCAATTCTGCTAAGTTAATCCACTCATGTTTTTCTCCAAATGGACCTTGCAAATGTGGAGCTGTTGGACCATGTAAGCTTAAAACCGGTGTACCCAATGCTGTAGAGATGTGCATTGGACCGCTATCGTTAGCAATTAGAAATTTACATTTTGAAATTAATGCCGACATTTCTAAGATACTTGTTGGTGGAGCATAAATGGCTTTATCTTTCAACAGACTGAAAAGTTTTTCTCCATCAACTTCATCACCTTTACCCCAAAGTATCAGAATCTTAGCTTTGTATTTCTTCATTATAAGTTCAGCAATTTCAGCGAACTTGCTAGCATCACATTTTTTGGAAGTCCAACTTCCGGTAGGGCAAATTCCTACAACAAAATCATTTTCTGCAAAAGTATCGTTAAAATATTTATCAGCAAATGATTTACTTACCTCATCTATATTATATAATAGGTTTTTAGAAGTAGTAGTAATGCCAAACTTTTCTAGCACTTTTAGGTGAAGGATTGCATTATGCCATGTGCTTCTTTCTTCCGGACCGAGTAAATTATAAGCATATTTTCTACCACGAAATGGAAACCCAATTCTAACTTTTGATCCGCTAAAAAAGGTAATCTGTGCAGAACTTGGATTGCCGAAGAAATCAAAAACTAAATCATAATTCCTTTTTCGGATTTGCAAAGCAAGTTTGATCCGTTCCAATAAACTTTTCCGGTTAAAAATTAGTACTTCATTCAGCTGGGTTAACCCATTTAATCCAAATGATGAAGGTTTTTCTGTTAAGAAGTCTATCTTAGCAGTAGGGAAATTTTCTCTGAGATTGTCAAGTACAATTGTAGAGCAAACCACATCGCCAATTCCGCGTAGTTTGATTACCAATATTCTCTTTACATTCTCTTTTTGAATTTTGTATAATTTCAAAAATTGCTCGCCATTGTTTGTTGAATTGAATCAAAGAATGATATAGATTCCATTTGAATCTTAAGTACAATTTACAAAGAATGGATTATCCAGACAAAACAACTTACTATTAGAATAATTGAGGTTTATTATGGACTTGAAAGGAAAAACAGCGATTGTTACCGGTGGGGCTATGGGGATTGGGTTAGCTACTTGCAAGAGATTAATAAAAGAAGGATGTGTTGTTACAATATGGGATTTGAATGATGCAGAAATGACTAAAGCAAGAATCGAACTTGAAAACCTTGGTGGTAAAGTATTTACCCATCTTTGTGATGTAACCAGAAAGGAACTTGTAAAAGAACTTGTAGCTCAAGCATTAAATGATATGGGAAAGATAGACATATTAATTAATAATGCAGGATATGTTAAGAATGGAAATTTTTTGGAACAGCCTGTAGAAACTTGGGAAAAAACTATTGCCGTGAATGTTACTTCTTTGCTTTATACAATTCATCAAGTACTTCCGCACATGCATGAAAAGAACTCCGGTCATATAGTAAACATTTCATCTGCGGCTGGCATCATAGGAGTTGGCGGAATTTCAGTTTATGCCGCCAGTAAATGGGCTGTATGGGGCTTAACTGAATCGCTACGATTTGAATCTTATAGCCTTGGTAAAAATGGTGTAAAATGGACTTCGATTCATCCCAGCTACTTAGCGAGCGGAATGTTTGAAGGAGCTAAACTTAATTTTCTTGGTAACTTAATTGTCCCGCTTGTCAAAAGTCATGATGTAATAGCAAAAGCCATTGTCAAAGATGCTTTAATAAAAGAAGGATGTGTTGTTACAATATGGGATTTGAATGATGCAGAAATGACTAAAGCAAGAATCGAACTTGAAA
>JBHEKZ010000393.1:0-3903 GCA_041859025.1 Melioribacteraceae bacterium
CTTCACAATCTTTCCGTTGCCGCATTCGGTGTTTGGGATTTGTTTGATACCACAATACAAATCCTAACTGAAATAGTAATACTGGGTCAAGCGAGCGCTATTATCTTTCTTAACAATTCTACCGAACACAAAGAGCAGAAAGCTTCTGCACTTTATACATTAACTATTTTCGCGTTCCTCATCGGAGCGCTGCTGGTAATACTCACAGAGTTTATAGCGCTCTATTTTCCATCAATATTCATCGGTCAGCTGGTTCACGCGGAATACGTTCGAGCGGCGGCATATATTGTTTTGCTGCGCGTGATGAACAATTTGTTTTTCGCAAAGGTTAGAGCCGAAGAAGAAGCAAAGTATTACACCATAGTAAGCGTCATTCGGGTCACTCTCATTACCTTAACAACTATTTATTTAGTTGGTATAGAGAAGCGTGGAATACTTGGCGGATTATACAGTTTTGCTATTACCGAAATTTTAGTTGTAGTTATTTTACTAGCGAAAGTTTTACCTCAAATTCAGCCCAAGTTCAGCAAAGACTTACTATCTGTGGCGCTTAAGTTTGGGTTTCCCCTTGTGTTTAGCTCGCTTGGCTTTATGTTATTAAATCTAAGCGATCGCTACATTATTAAATATTTTCTCGGCGCTAAGTATGTTGGCATTTACAGATTAGGCTACCGTGTTGCAGGCGTACTTAACATGTTCTTCATTCTACCTTTTAATCTCAGTTTGATGCCGATTGCCTACAAGTATTTCGGCCAGAATGATGACAAACGATTCTATAGTAAATTAATGACATACTCCACTTTTTTGTTTATGTGGGGATTTGTTTTTCTATCCTTGTTCAGCCCCGAGATTGTACGTTTGTTTGCGGGCAAAGGAAATTACGACACAACTTTTGTTGTTATTCCAATCATTCTTCTCTCTTATGTATTTAGCGGAATGCGCTTAACTGCGCAGCTGGGAATGCTGCTTACAAAAAACACGAAATACATTGCCTGGATTACTATTGCAGCCGCACTGTTTAATATCGCACTCAATTTTATTTTTGTTCCTTTGTATGGAATTACAGCCGCTGCACTTAACACATTGATCTGCTTCGTTCTCTTTTATTACGTATCGCAGTTTATTTCCGACAAGCATTATAAAATTCCGTATGAGAATGCTAAACTCGTGTTGATGGTTTTAGTAGGTTCATTAATCTCTTGTGCCGTATATTTTGTTACAGAGATTAACATCCGAAACATGGTAATAAAATTATTTTTAACGGCTCTATTTCCAGTTATACTTTTCTTATTTAGATTTTATGAAAAGGCGGAATTGAATATTTTACTCAACCCGAATAAGCTGTTTGAATTTATAAAAGGTTTATTTGTTGGAACGCCAAAACCGGAAGAACCACAAACGATTGACGAATGAAAAAAGTACTTATCATATCATACTACTGGCCCCCGGCGGGTGGAATTGCTGTACATCGATGTTTGAAGTATGCAAAGTACTTGCGGGAGTTTGGCTGGGAGCCGATAATTCATACTGCAGATGGAGCAGAATATCCGGTTCTCGACGAAGGCAACTTCAAGGATGTACCGGCTAACTGCGCAGTTATCAAAACAAAAATTTGGGAACCCTTTAATCTCTTTAAATTCATTACAGGCAAGAAAAAGGGAGAACGCATACACAATGTTTTCCTTGAGGAAGATAAACCGACTTTTGCTCACAAACTAGGAATCTGGATACGCGGAAATATTTTTATTCCGGACGCACGCAAATTCTGGATTCGTCCAAGCGTAAAACATATTACTAAGTATCTCAAAGAAAATCATGTTGACGTTTTATTTACCAATGGACCTCCTCAGACAAATCACATGATTGCTTATGGTGTGAAAAAGAAATTAGGAATTCCGTGGCATGCAGACTTCCAAGATCCGTGGACGCAAGTTGATTACTTTCCACAACTCATGCTTAATCCAATTTCAATGAACATTCACAAAGCAATGGAACAGCGCGTTTTTAAGAACGCCGATAAAGTTACTATCTGCAGCCAAACTTGGAAGGGTGATCTCGAATCTATCGGAGCCAAAGATGTTGGCGTGATTGTTTGGGGATACGATGAAGATGATTTCAAAGACATTCACGTTGATCTTTCGCCAAAGTTTACATTAAGTCATTACGGAAGCCTTGGCCCGGATAGAAACGCAAAAACTCTTTGGAAAGCCCTTTCGATTCTCGCAAAAGAAGACCCGCAATTCGCCGACGATCTTGAAATAGAACTTGCGGGCTTTATTGGTCATGCCATAATAAAAGAAATTGAATCTCTTGGATTGAAGAATAACTTAGTTTTGTTCGATCACTTAAGCCGCCGCGAAACGCTTGAAAGAATGCACCGCTCGCAAGTTTTATTACTGATCCTAAACGACATGCCTAATGTTAATGGAAGATTACCGGGAAAACTTTTTGAGTATCTTGCTTCACGAAGACCCACATTAGTTATCGGACCGAAAACAAGCGACGCATCAAAAATCGTTCATGGCGTAAACGCCGGACACACTTGCGAATTCAACGACTTAGAAAAGACCGTCGCAACAGTTAGAGAATTGTACACAAAGTTTAGAAATGGAAAATTGTTTAACAACGAAACTGATATTTCCCAATACTCAAACAGAAATTTAACTAAGAAACTTGCCGGGTATTTGGATCAGATAGCAAAATGAAAACAAAGGTGCTTTGCTTTACAGATGATGCGGTCGGCCGCGATGTAGAAATGCTTCTGCCTATGCGCTACTTCGCGGAAAGATTTCTCGATTGCGAATTCTACCACGCTCTTAATATCGATATCCACCAAATCTATAAAATCAAACCGAATCTGATTCTTCAGGCAAATACAATTGGCAGCAATCTATATTTTGAAATCTCTAAGATTGCGCACGAAGAAAACATTCCATTGTTCGCGCTTATCTCTGAAGGAAATTTCAGAACTGATGGCTCGTTTGATTACTGGGGATTTAATCACGACAAGAAATTCTACCAAGATTATGTTTGCTGCTGGAGCGAAAGAACCGCTTCTTTCCTAAAATCCAAAGAGCCGGACTATTCAAACAAAATAGTTGTTACTGGCGGTGTTGGCTTTGACCGTTACACGATTTACAAATTTTTGCAGAGAAGTGCTTTTCTAAAAAAATATAACAAAACGAAGTACAGTAAAGTAATTGGTTACGCCGGATGGGCTTTTGGAAAACTAGATCATGAACGAGGAAGAAGTGAGCTTCTATTCTGGGCGCGAGGAGACAAGCAAAAATTAAATTGGATTGAAGAGCAGAGATGTTTGACGAGAGATATTCTTAAGCAAACTATCGTAAACAATCCCGATACACTTTTTGTTTTGAAACAACATCCGCAAGAGAACGCTCCGGAAAGACCAGAGCCGGTTAAGAATGAAATGAGTGAGCTTGCCGGTTTTGAAAATGTGCTTTATTTGTGCGGCGAGGAAGCAATCCATGATTTAATTAGCGTATCTGATTTGTGGGCTTGCTTTGAATCCACTACCGCGCTTGAAACCTGGCTGATGGGAAAACAAACGATATTCATTAATCCGGAACCCGACTTCAATCGCGATCTTCTCTACAAAGGTTCCCCGCTCACAAAAACATATGCAGACTTCCAAAAAATGATTGATGAGTTTTATTCAAACGGAAAAATAGCAGAGTTTGCGGATGATGATAAAGCAAGACAGAGAGACGAACTAATTAAGAACATCATCGGATTTGGTGATGGATTTAATCATATCCGCGCCTCTCAGTATTTCGCACAAACAGTTTCCAAATCCAAAATACAAAATCCAGATTTCAAATTTCATTTTCGGCATTGGCTGGTTTTTGTCCTCATAAGAATAGCAGCTCCATTTTACAACCG
>JBHEKZ010000603.1:0-4545 GCA_041859025.1 Melioribacteraceae bacterium
TCCGAGTAAACATAATTTTTGTTTTCTATCGCATCTTCTTGATTCATAAGCTGATTATCGTGAGAAAAAACATCGATGACTGAAATCCGGTGTTTATCGGAAAGATCATAAACAAGTTTGCCTTGTACATCGGCGTAAACCGGCATGCCCACTTTTTCATTCATCAAATCCAGAATCAAATCCAGATAACTTCTTCTTGCGGAAATAACGTAAGAACCTTTTCCGGAGGCAAGCGGGCCTTCTACAACTCCGCCGAAGCCTTGCATACTCATATCAAGCTGAACATCGGTAGTTGTTCTGTTTCCTTCCCGGTATTTCAATTCCATTATTGAAGAAAGCCTGTCCCCGTAAGAAGAGTTGAATCCTCCGCTGAGAAAATTTACGTTTTCAATCAGATCGACATTTATAATTCCGATAGGTCCTTCCGAAGAGCCTTGAACCGGAAAATGATTGATGTTGGAAATTTCAATGTTGTCGATGTAAAAACCATTTTCAACCGGACTTCCGCCCCGAACAATGAGAGAGTTTTTTGTATCGTTTACTTTTGCAAGAGAGGGAAGGCAGAAAATAATTCTGCTTACATCTCCGCCGGCACCGGGCGCTCTTCTTATTTCTTCAAACGAAAAAGAAGTAGCACTAATGTTTTGCGATTCTGTTCTTGAAAAATATCCGGCTTTAACTTCTACTGCGGCTAAATTTATATCGGTAGGTCTTAGCTCCGCGTTTGTGTAAGTGATTCTTGCCGATCTAGCAATCACATCGGGAATAGTAATTTTCTCATATCCCACATAAGAAAAGACAAGATTGTAGCTTCCGATTTTTACTTTGGGAAGAGAATATTCTCCCTCCAAATCGGTACTGCATCCGGTTTTCAATTCAGGAATGTAAATGTTAACCCCTATTAGCGGCTGCTTGGTTTCCAAATCGATCACTTTGCCTTTGAGGCTTCCGGCAAGATTATTTTCTTGCGCAAAAGCTGTAGCAGAAATTGAGAAGAGTAAAATCAATAAAAAAAACGGTTTCGGTTTCATTTGTTCCTCGTATGTTAAAATTTTGAGGGCAAATGTATAGTGACGCGTAGGCTAAATCGTTCAAACCAAGCGGATTGAACCTATAAACGAAAGATTTAATGTTTGGCTTTACCTAAAAGATAACTCCTTCCGTCATTCCCGAATGCTTCTATCGGGAATCCAAAGTAGGTGAAGTCTAGTTTTTTTATGGATTTCCCCCTTCGCGGGAATGACGCTCTAGCTGTCGCGGACCATTCCGCGGCAGAACAGTTATCACTTTTTTTCGTCATGGTTGGACCATGACGACGGGGGAAACCGGTAGTGAAATGAAAATTGTTAAACGAAAAACCCCGGCTCATTTCACCGGGGCATTTGCTTTTTCAAAATACTAAGTACTCAATACTAATTACTTAATAAGATTCATCTTCTTTGTAATTGTCGCTGTTGGAGTTGTTAATCTGTAAAAATAAATTCCGCTTGCTAAGTTACTTCCGTTAAACGTTGCCGCATGTTTCCCGGCTTCGTAATAACCATCTGCAAGGTTTGCCACTTCTTTGCCAAGCACATCAAAAACCTTAAGACTAATCTTACCATTATCTTTTAATGAGAAACTAATTTTTGTGATTGGGTTGAATGGGTTTGGAAATGCCCCTATCATTAGGTCATTAGAAAATAATTTTCTTGTATTTAACTTTTCTATATCGGTCAGATTATAGTCAAATAACTTTGCTTTATTGACAAAAACATAAAAAGAACCCTCGTCTTTAACTTCTACTCCACCTGCAATTAATATTTTATATTCGTCGATTTTAGTAATTGATTGAGCGTACACCCATTCCCCAAACAGCTTAAAATATTTATTCGAATATTCTTTAAGTGAAATAATCCCCCATCCACAAGAATATTTTGTAGGTCCACCGATATAAAGAATAAATTCACCATTCCCTATTGTAACAGCACTTGCATAAGCAGCCGATGCATATCCGACTATTGTCCATTTTTCAGTTACATAATCAAATAGCTCAATTGTTCCGGCATATCCACCAAATACTAAAACGTTTCCATTATTTAACAGAATAGCAGCATGTTGCGACCTAGTTTCTTCCATTGTATCTGTTAAAGTCCATCTCTCTGTTTGGGGATCATATATTTCACAAGTGTTTGTATAGCCTCCATTGGGTTTATCACCACCAGTAACTAATATACGTCCATCCGTCAGCTTTGTTGTTGTATGGAAGTAGCGTGGTATATTCAATTTTCCAGTCGTCCTCCATCTCATTTTTGCAACGTCAAATATTTGGCAATCGTTGAGTACAGTTAAATTTTTAGTTATAGGATAATCAGTCAATCCCCCAATTAATAAAACGTTACTATTATCTAGTACTATTGAAGATTGTCCATAGAATCTTTTAACAGCAAAAGTATCAGTTATTATCCATTTTGAATTGTCTAGGGCTAATATTTCGGAAGTATTTTCCTTAAAACCTCCTATTGCAATTATTCTACCATCATGCAACTGGACGAGATTATGATTTGACCTAGAATAATTAAAAACTGGCCCATACTCCCACTTCTTGCTTTCTGTATTGAAAATCTCGCAACTTTTGCCGGCGTTCGTACCTCCTGTAATTAATACGTTTCTGTTTGGAAGTATTATGCTTGCGTGATCTCTTCGCATGTATTTCATAGCATCAACATCTTTCCAGTTACCATAATTTTGGGCAATTATCAAAGTGTTGATACCGAGCAATAAATGTAAATAAGTAAATAGTTTTATTTTCATGTACAATCCTTATCAGACAAAGGCGGTTTTTCAATATTCACTATTTTACACAATTATAAACTACTTTTTCATTCTGCACCTCCCGTTATTAGCAGTAAGCTATAAGCCACAAGGGGCAAGCTTAAAGCTTGTGTTGTTTTTATTCGCGCGGTGCTCACTAAGCGCCGGCTTCTTATCATCGTAGAGACGCAATTAATTGCGTCTCTACGATTATTATTTCTAACATCAACCGCTTATTGCTTCAGCCGGTTTTACTTTTTGCTTTTCGTAAAGACGCCCTATAGGGCGTCTCTACCAAACATTACCAGTCGCTAATTACTCTCCGTCTTCTTTTCCTCTTCCACAACCTTATGCGAACTTCCCAAATCCCTTATCGCTCTTGCCGCTTGGTACTGGTCGTAAAACAATGGCTGACTCTTTTTCAACAACTCCATCATTGTGTCCAGTTCATGTTCAATAATTGCATCTGCCGCGTCAAACTTTTCACTAAGTTCTTTTCTTAACGCGCTCCGGTTTGTAAATCCGCTGTCCTTTCCGACTAATGCTTCTTCAAATACATCAATTCTTTCTTGCAGTTCCGTAAGCATGCTTTCCGTTATTTTGTATGGAGCTAACTCTGTTAATCTTGTAACTGCTTCTTTCTTTATCATCTTACACCTTGCCAAAAAATCGGGGTCTCTCATTTTCTTCAGCGAGCTTTCACTTCCGGCGGATAATGATTTTAATTCTTCATTACCCGCGGCAACACCAAGAGCGTACAATGCGGATTTAATAGGCATTACATCTTCAAGCAAAGCATCTTCTGCAAGATTCTTTGTTTCTGTCTTACCCCCAATTGCAAGCAGATATTTTTCATTTACCGTGTCAATCTGCTCTACTGTTGTGTTTAATTTTTTAACTGCTGTTACTATTACGGGAAGGTCGGAAATCAGCAGTACATTGCTCTGGAAAACCGATCCAAGAGATCTGTACATGCCTCTTTTGTTGGTTTCATGCCGTGTCATGGATTTCTCCTTTTTTGTTTGTTTTATCCGCGGTAATCTGGTTAATCCGCGTTCTCAGCGTTCTATTTCTTTTCCAAAAACCTCGTTTTTACTTCATTTTCGCTATTTCTTTATTTTTTCCGGCATTTCTAGAGTTTCTAGTCTCATTGCTAGACTTTTTTTCTCATTTCCAGATTTTTTCTCTCATTCCGGGATTTTTTTCCTTATTTCTTCATTTTATTGTGCGCCGCGTCAACTCATTTTCTCATTACTGGAATTCTTTCGCCATTTCTTCAAAAATTTCGCCGTTTCCGTAAAATTTCCGGCATTTCCAAAGACCATTTTGCCTTTCCGGTAAACAATTTCTTGTTCCCGTAAATCAAAATATCTTTGCTTTAAATGCATTTATATTTTCCGCACAAATTGCTTATGCGGCAGTTACGTTTGTAATTTCTAAAGAGTAGTGGAATTATATTTTGGTAAGGTGTAAAACATAATCTGATGATTTGAATTTGCTGCTTGGCCCCGAAGAAGTTACCCGTATAGCCCCGCCCTTTTTTATATCTCTCTTTTAACCGTATGTAATTTCGCTAATACTATTTGTAATAGCAACAGACTAAATTTGGTACAAAAAAAGGCTTGATCGCTCAAGCCTTTCTAAGTTCTAAAGTATATACTTACTCAAATCACGGTTCTTAACAATCTTATCAAGTTTCTGGTTTACCATGCCGCCGGTAATTTTAATTTCCGCTTCCGGCATTTTATCCGG
>JBHEKZ010000035.1:0-5350 GCA_041859025.1 Melioribacteraceae bacterium
CGCCTATACAACTCAGCCACAGAGCAAAAAAAAGAAAAGTGAAGAAGAAGTTTACAAATTCGAAATGGTCCATCAAGTAAATACTACGCCGGTAAAGAATCAGGCAAAGACCGGAACATGCTGGTCTTTCGCAACAACATCATTTATAGAGACCGAACTTTTGCGAATGGGTAAGGGAGAACACATTTTATCTCCGATGTGGTTTGTACGCTACGCTTATCCCGAAAAAGCCAGGAGATATGTTCGCTATTCCGGCACAACTAGTTTCAGCGTTGGCGGACAAGCTCACGATGTAATGAATGTTATTCGCGAAAAAGGAATGATTCCCGAGAATAACTACAAAGGAATGAATATTGGCGAAGAAGAACATAACCATGGCGAAATGGCCGACGTTCTCGAAAGCATTGTGAATGCAGTAAAGAGAAATAAAGGAGGAAAAATTACACCTCGTTGGCAGGAGGTTTTTGAATCCACGCTCAACATTTATTTAGGCACACCGCCGTCAGAATTTAATTACTTAGAAAGAACATTCACTCCAAAAAGTTTTCGGGATTCCCTCGGATTTAATCCAAACGATTATTTAGAATTTACTTCGTACACCCATCATCCCTTCTATTCAAAGATAGACCTTGAAATTCCGGACAACTGGAGTCACGACAAATATTACAACATTCCGATTAACGAAATGATTACGCTTATTGACACCGCTTTGGTAAAAGGGTATTCTGTTTTGTGGGATGGTGATGTAAGCGAGAAAAATTTTGACCGAAAGAAAGGGATAGCAATAGTTCCGCAAGAAGAAGCTCCAGAAGTTGTAACCGAAGATTCTGATGAAAAGAAAGTTGAAGAACCTGTAAAAGAAAAATTCATCACTCAGGAGATGCGGCAAGAAACTTTTGATAATCAAACGACAACCGACGATCACCTAATGCATATCACCGGCAGAGCCAAAGATCAACGCGGTTATGATTTTTATTATGTTAAAAATTCTTGGGGCACAAAAGATAAAAAGTACGACGGATACTGGTATATGAGCGAGATATATATTCGCTTAAAAACCGTGGCAATTATGATTCACAAAGACGCAATTCCGGATTGGTTAAGCAGTAAATTGAAAAACGCTAATTGAAGTTTGAGCTAAGCTCAAACTTCTTTCAGCCATAATCCTTCAGGAGTTCCAATTACACCCGCATCAACAGCTGCTTTTGATGAACTCTGAGATGATGTAAATTCTTTCGCCCTACCAATATCTTTGACTTTGAATAGAACGGTTACAATGTTGGGATCGGCAGCGTCCCGCATAATCTGAAGATCGTAAAACCCCGCTTCTTTTTGAATTTCTTCGTGAGATTTGAAAACCTCTAACCACTTTTCATAACTGGCAACTTTATGCTTTACTAAAAGATAGTTCATTAATGAACCGCACCTTTCTTTATAAATACTGAGTAAATAGTTTCTAGTGCTATTGTTAATGAAAGCAGAACCAGAATAACAGCTACTATTGGAACCGGATTGGAAGTGAAGACAAAACTTCCTGTTTTAAACCAGCCATCGCGCATCAAGACAAACAAAGCCCAGTTGCTCATTAAGAACATCCAAACCGCAGGCGCAAAAGAAACAATCCATGCATATTTGAATTTTGCAGTTTTGTAAAGCCATACCGTAATACCAATCAATGCAAGTGCTGCCAGCATTTGGTTGCATGCACCGAATATATTCCAGAATACTTTCCATGCCGGGATTGGATTGCCGGCGGCATCATTCATTGTTGATGTTACAAATAAAAGTGGAACAAGAATCGAAATTCCGGTTGCAAAGTATCTTCCAAAATTTGTTTTCCATCCGGTTAATTCTTCTATAATGTAACGGCATAATCGTGTACATACATCAAGAGTATCATAAACAAAAGTTGTGAACGCCATTAAACCGAATGATATTCCCAGAGCGGCCGGAATTCCGATTAGCTGCACAAACTGTCCTATGCCCGAAGCGTAAATGAAATTTGGCGAACTTTTAATTAATGCACTGTCTTTAGCAAGAATCATTACACAAGCCAAAGAAACAACAGCAACCATTCCTTCAAGCAACATCATTCCGTAGCCAACAACTTTTGCGTCGCTTTCTTTTGCCAGTTGCTTAGATGTTGTCCCCGATCCAACCAGCGAGTGAAATCCAGAACATGCGCCGCAAGCAACAGTTACAAACAAAACAGGAAACATTGGAAACCAGAAATTTCCAACATTACTTTCTGCAACAGTAAACGCCGGATATTGAATTGCGAATCCGCCAAAGATTAAACCTATTGCAGCGGCGGCTAAAGCTGCATAAAGAAAATATCCGCCTAAATGCCCGCGCGGCTGAAGCAAAACCCAAACCGGAATTATTGAAGCCACAAAGCAGTAAACTAAAATGAATCCGTTCCAGATTTTCTGCGTGTCGTGCGGGGACATATTTAACCAAGCGCCTAAATCAAGAGGAATGTAAGGACCAATCCAAATTGATAAACCAACCAGAGGAAGAAATATTACAGTCGCCGCAGTTAAAGAAAGTTTCGTTTTCTTCAGCAAGACTCCCATGATGATCGGAATAATCAAGTAGAGCATTGATGACGTTGCTATTGCGCCGCCCCCTACTTTTTCTCCATTCTCTAGTGTAATGGTCCCAACAAAAGAACTTGAAGTAACATCTGTAAACGCGACGATTACATAAACAAGAGTTATCCATATAAATATCATGAACAAAATCCATGCACGCTTGGAAACATTAACGCGAACTACCTCTGTAATGGATTTTGCTTTATAGCGAATTGACGCTACAATTGAGCCCATATCATGAATACCGCCAATAAATATTGATCCGAGAATAATCCATATTAATGCAGGAACCCAGCCGAACAATACTCCCGCAATGATTGGGCCGGTAATTGGGCCCGCGGCTGCAATTGCGGAGAAATGCTGCCCCATTAGAAATTTTGATTCTGCGGGAACGAAATCTACTCCATCGTTAATGCTTACCGCTGGAGTTGGTGTAGAGTCATTTAGATCGAAAATTTTTTTTGCTAGAAATGAGCCGTAAACTTTGTAAAAGAAAACAAATATCAGAGCGGCACCGGCAACAATGAAAAGAATATTCATATTATTCTCAGGGAATGGTTTTGTTAAAAACAAAATAAGGGTTTATGTGATAAAGAGAAAACTTCTCTAAAGCAAAAGCCTACTTTATCATCTTCTTTAGCTTATCTATTTCATCTCTCAACATTGCGGCGCGTTCAAATTCTAAATCTTTAGCGGCGGCAAGCATTTCTTCAGTCATCTGTTCCAGCAAATCTTTACGCTGATCATCACTCATATATCGAACAACCGGCTCGGCAACTTTGCTGAAAGCTTCTTCTTGTTTCTCATGTTCCTTCTTTCGCACATCGGCAATCGAAGTTGAATTCATAATATCTTCAACACTCTTGAAAATCGTCATTGGTGTAATGTTGTTCGCTTCGTTATACTCTTGCTGAAGTTTTCTTCTGCGGTTAGTCTCTTCTATAGTCTTGCGCATAGATTCGGTAATCTTATCCGCATACATTATTACTCTTCCGTTCACGTTACGCGCGGTTCTTCCGGCTGTTTGCATAAGAGATCTCTCGCTGCGCAAAAATCCTTCTTTATCGGCATCAATAATCCCAACAAGAGAAACTTCCGGCAGATCAAGACCTTCGCGAAGCAAGTTTACACCAACGAGAACATCGAAATCTCCAATGCGCAAATCGCGAATGATTTCAACACGTTCAAGCGCGTCAACTTCACTGTGGATATAGCGAACTTTAATCTTCAGCTTATCAAGATAATCTGTTAAATCTTCCGCCATTTTTTTTGTCAACGTTGTAACAAGAATGCGTTCTTTAAGAATAACTCGTTTACGTATTTCGCCGATGAGATCATCGATCTGTCCCTTAATTGGACGAACTTCAATTTCGGGATCGAGTAAGCCGGTTGGGCGGATAACTTGCTCTACAAATGCTCCGTGCGATTGCTCAAGTTCGTAGTTAGCCGGTGTTGCGCTAACATAAATTATTTGATTTGTCATCGCTTGAAATTCCTCAAACTTGAGGGGGCGGTTGTCGAGCGCGCTCTCTAAACGGAATCCATGCTCAACCAAAACTTCCTTACGGGATCGGTCGCCGGCATACATTGCGCGCACTTGCGGAACCGTTACGTGGCTTTCATCTATAATTAACAAATAATCTTTCGGAAAATAATCGAACAAACAGAATGGCCGCGATCCGGGCGGACGTGCATCCATGTGACGGGAATAATTTTCAATGCCGCTGCAGTAGCCTATCTCGCGCATCATTTCAAGATCATATTTTGTGCGCTGTTCAAGACGCTGCGCTTCAACATATTTTTCTTGGCTCCAGAAATAACGCAACCTCTCTTTAAGTTCTTCTTCAATAGTTTGTATTGCTCTGTTAACTTGATCTCTTGTAGTAACAAAATATTTAGCCGGATAAATAGGGATGCTGTCCACTTGCTTAATTACATCGCCGGTAATTGAATCGATGATAGAGAGACGTTCAATCTCATCACCCCAAAATTCTATTCGAACAGCTTCTTCATATTGATAAGCAGGAATAACTTCCACAACATCGCCGCGTGCTCGAAAAGTACCGCGCGTAAAATCTGCATCGTTGCGTGTGTAATAAATATCGATCAGATTGCGCAAAAGTTTTCTGCGCTCAATTGTTTGTCCTTTGCGTAGAAATAAAATTTGCCGAGCGTATTCGTCCGGTGCGCCAATTCCGTAAATGCAGCTTACGCTTGCAATAATTATTACATCACTTCTTCCCTCAATCAAAGCCGTTGTTGCCTTCAAGCGAAGCCGGTCAATCTCTTCGTTAACAGCAAAATCTTTTTCAATATATAGATCTCTCTTAACAACATAGGCTTCCGGCTGATAATAATCATAGTAGCTGATGAAAAACTCAACCGCGTTATTTGGAAAGAACGCTTTGAATTCCGAGTAAAGTTGAGCCGCCAAAGTTTTATTATGAGAGATGATTAAAGTTGGGCGGTTATATTCTTTTATAACATTAGACATTGTGTAGGTCTTGCCGCTTCCGGTAACGCCGAGTAGAACCTGATGCTTATCCCCCCGCTTTAATCCTTCCAACAATTCTTGTATTGCGCGCGGCTGGTCGCCTGAGGGTTGATAACTTGAGACTAATTCAAAATTTGCCATAAAGACTTTCTCTAATTCAACTTCCAAAATAACATTAGCAGAGGAATTTTGTGAAATTTATTTTACTCCTTCTCTAAGTATTGCCCATGAAATTCTTAATTTTGCGCATTCAATTTTATTC
>JBHEKZ010000047.1:0-5661 GCA_041859025.1 Melioribacteraceae bacterium
AACAGCAACAATAATGTTGATGTGATTAAGAGAATCCCAGCCCGGAACTTGCGGGGCGATTGTATCATCTTGAAGATTAAAGTCATCAAGGTTGAGCTGCTTTAGAATAACTGCTTTTAATTCTGCTGATATCATTATTTACTCCAAACTTGCGGATCTGTTCCGTTGATTAATCGTTCTTTGTTTGCCTTACGGCTTGGTTTACCCGCAGAACTTTTGATAAGCCAGCGAGAGGGAACTAAGTACACTTTGTGAATATTTATATCGATGCTCATTCCGGCACGAAGCATTGCCATGCGAACATTTTTCTTTTCTTCTTCAGTTTCTGCTTTTGTTTCTGCTACAACTGCTACTTGCTCGGTTCCCATTGATTCGTCGTCTTCGCCAAAAGCAATTACTCTTCCGGGAACAACACCTTCAACTTGATTTACAACGTTTTCAATATCTTCCGGATAAATGTTTTTACCGGCAACAATGATGATGTCTTTCTTTCTACCGATAATGTAAAACTCATCTTTGTATTTAAATCCGTAATCTCCGGTGTAATACCATCCGTCAACAAAAACTTCAGCGGTTTTTTCGGGATAGTTTCTGTAACCATCAAACATGGAAATAGAATGAACGGCAACTTCGCCAACAAGACCATCTTCAATTTCTTTTCTGTTCTCATCAACGATTATCATCCGGCATTCGTCAATCAACTTGCCCGATGAAACACAAATACGAACAACAGCATCGCCTTCGGCAAATTTAAATTTACCATTCGAGAGTTCGTTTCTGTCCGCCGCTACTTCCGGGATTAGCTTTCCTTCTTCAGTTTGGCAGCATGCTAAAGTTGTTTCCGCCATTCCATACATGCCGGTTAAAGCAAGCGGATTGAAACCATACTTTGCAAACCTATCTGCAAATTTCTGATGACTATCGTGTCGAATTGGTTCGCTTGCATTTATAATTCTGCGAACACTTGAGAGATTAATTCCTTCCAATTCTTCTTCGTCAACTTTTTCAGCGAATATGTTGTAAGCAAAATTCGGAAGCCAGAGTACAGTTGCCTTTTCTTTTGTGATAGCTTCAAGTTGTATTACCGGTGCCAAGACCCATTGAAACGGATCGATCTGAATAGAAGGAATTCCGAAAGCAAGCGGAAGATGAAAGGCGCCTATTAATCCCATATCGTGATACAATGGAAGCCAGCTTACAATTTTATCTTGTTCGGAAAAACCAAGTGCTTTGCCGTAATGTTTAACATGATTAAGAACAGCGCTGTGCGAGAGTACAACTGGTTTCTGCAATCCGGTTGTACCGCTTGAATGCTGAAGTAAAAATGGTTCAGTTTCTTTTACATCGTGCGCGATTGCCTCAATTTCTTCGTCTAGTTTTGAATCAATCTCGCTTTGAGTATCCCATTCAAGAGGGAAAAGGATTGCTTTGATTGTGCTGCCCGGTTTTTCAACCAGCGGGCGAATTAACGGTTCTAATTCACGTTCTGTTAAAATATAATCCAGCCCGGAACGTTGAGACATACCCTCAATTCCTTGCCTGAATTTATCCGGATGCAGGCGTGGATTCGGATAAGCTAAACAAGCCGGCAATGCAGCAGTACGACTAATGCCCATATATAATGGATAGAAATTAGGATTGTGGCGCATTACTATTGCGCAAACATCGCCCGGTTTTATTCCAGCAGCTTTAACATGTACGGAAAATTTTTTAGCAGAATCGATTAATGTACTGAATGTCCAGCGCAGCGGTTCTTCTTCCGCAACCCAGTGAATAATCGCATCACGGTCCGGATATTTTTTTGCGTTTAACGTCCAGCGCTTCCAAAGTGTATTGGCTTCTTCTATGTTGAAATTAAATTCACTCATTTTATTTGCTCAAATTCATTTGATTGAATAACGCATCTGTAAATAGCTGGGCTACTTTTTTTGCTCCTTGATCATTAAAGTGTATGTAATCCTTAAATGCCAATGGGGGGTTTGCGTTAACCCATGTTGGCATAGAATTCAGTCCTCCCATTGCATCAAATAAACTCCAGATTGCAACATCTGTTGTCTTTGCTAAATTTTTCTGCGATTCAACAAGTCTGGTAATTGCCGGATCGGTAACAAAAGAGCTTCCTTTTTTCATAGACTTATCATGCACAGAAACAAGAACAATGCTGGCCTTCGGAAATGCTGCTTTGAAATTATTTATAACTTTTGTCATTTCTCTTTCGTACCAGGTGTAATCAGTTTTGTTGCCGGCAATATTTAAACCAAACTCAAGAATAATCAGCTTGTAATCCATATACTTTGCAAATTCTTTAAGCGTAGGAACACTTATCTGCTGAAGATCAACGCCGCTGTTTCCGCGGAGAGGAAAATTATCTACGTAAACGCCGGGAGCGTTTTCTAATGTTACGCCAAAAAATGTTGCTTGGTCAGCTATTGGGAATTCCAGTTTAATCGATTTTGCTTTGCCGGCCGGTTTTAAAATTAATTCTTGAAGTCCGGCACCCGGTTTAAGTGCCATTACTTGTTTAGCTCCGCCGTCGAATGAATAATTTATAGTTGACGCTTTGGCGTTAGTGTAGTATACTTTTACTACGCTAAAGTCACGGAGATATCTTCTCATAGGAGTAGTTTCATACTGAACCCAAGCATTTCCTTTTGGAACAACAGCTTCGGCGCTGATACCAAGCGGTAAGCCTTTGGGATTGTTTGTGTATGCGGCTGCTACATCCCAGTTGCCTTGGGAAAAGGAATGCTTTGTTGTTAATCTAAATGTAATGTCTTGAGAAACGATTCCAAGCCACCCAACGCCATTGCCTCCAAATTTATTTTGCATTGTCTCCCGCATATCGGCAGTAATTAAATCTCCTTCAATTGCGGAATCTCCGAAATGTGCAACACGAACGCTTTTAGATTTTGCAAGCTTTACAGCTTCAAAGAAATTGCTAAGCTGTTTAGTGTTCCCGGTAATTGGAGTATCTTGGCCTTGTGCCGGAGTTGATTCGATGAACATTTCGGCAATTGCTTCTGCCGCTTTTGAAAATAAAGGAATAATATTGAGAGAAGCCTTGTTGTATAGTGGCGTAGCGGTTAATGAATTTATCGCCGGTTCTTCTAGAGGCATTTCTTTTATGTCCATAAGGACGTCTACAGTTCTAACTGTGAAATTTAATCTCTCAATTAGATACTCCACCTTAACAAGAGAGAGTACAACAAGAAGTGTTGCGGTTAAAGCAACAATATAAAGCGGCTGTTTAATTTTGTTTTCCATTAGGACAATTCCTTTAGATATAATTTATTCGTTATAGCTTTTGTTTTTCCAGTACCACCAATTGAGTTTTGGTTTGCTTAATTTTTTCTCACTAGCAAAGTACACGGCGCATCTTAGAACATATAACATGCAAATATCGTGTTGAATTCCGGTAATACTATTCAGCTTGCTATAAAGTTTCGCCGGATTTTTGCCTTTGAGATCTGAAACACTTTTAATTCCCAGCTGCCAAAGATCCAAAGAGCAAGCTTTTCCGATGCCAGGAATAGTTTGAAGTTCCTTGAGAACTTCCCTCTGATTTTTTAACGACTCACTCACTATAGTTTATATTTTATCAACACTTTTTCAACTTCACGAGCCCAAACTTTGTAAGCATCGGCTTTAAAATGAATTCCATCCCAGGTAACTTCATCTTTCAGGTAACCGTTACGTGAAAGTTGGGAAATGATGTCTATATAATCAATACTATTCTTCTTTGCATAATCGGATAGCATTTTGTTTAGTTTATCTACTTCGCGATTTCTGCCGGCGTTTGTTTCTGGAGTTCCTCCCCAATCTTTAGCGTAATTTTTTGCCGAATAAGTAGTTGACTGAATCACCGGCATAATATTCTTTGCTTTGAATTGCTCAATTATTCTAATGTAAACAGAAAAAATTTCTTCAACTGGAGTCCAGTTGTAGATGTCATTAACACCGCCCATTATAAAAACAATTTTCGGGCGATAGCGTAAAACAAAACTCGTTCTGTTTAAGTAACCTCTAACTATATCACTTGTAATTCCCATTTGCGCAACGTTAGATCTGCCAAGCAGGTCACTCCATGATGCGCCATGAGTTAGAGAGTTGCCGAACATTACAATATCAGCTTGGCGTGGTTTATAAATATTGTATAGGGCAATTTGCTGATCATACAATGGATTCTTTTTGTAACGAAGAGTATCGGTTGGCTGAGGTTTCTGCTGGGCAAAAATCGCAGTTATACAAATAACCGAGATGACGATAATTTTTAATGGATTACAACATATACACCAATTTTTCACGGCAATTCTTTCTGGGATTAAGTAAGCTGTTAAAACACGTTTAGTTCAGCCTAATTATTCTGTTGACTGTTGCTTTCCGATTTCTTTTCGTGCTCAGCAATCTTGAAACGTAAATTCTTTTCCATTGCGATAAGTTCGCTTATCTTGGAAGACATCTCCTCTTTGTGAGTTTCAACTTTTGCTGTTTCACTTTTCAGTTCTTTTAATTGGTTGCGAAGTTCTGCTACTTGATTGATTGTGTCTTCAAGTTCCTTCGAGCGGATATTAATCTCTTCGTTAATGCTTAGTTTGTTATCCGTTAATACAGAATACTCGTCGTTGGTCTGTGAGAGAAGCTGCTTTATTTCTTTTTGAAGTAAATCTCTTCTTGATTCGTAAGAAAGTGTTTCGTTCTTTAGCTGTTGTAGCATTAGCTTATGTTTGTTAAGAGTTTCTTTCACCGAGAGAAGTTCTTCGTTCATTCTGCTTTGCTCTTCTCTCAGGTTTGCCACTAGCATTTCGGCATTGGTACGTTCTTTCTGTAAAACTTTTGTTAAACCGCTGTATTCTGCAATCTGAGACGATTTTTCAAGCAAAACCCTCTCTTTGCTAACTAATTCTTTTTCTTTTTCCAAAATTTCTTGGCGGATCGAGTTGAGCTTCGCTTTATAATTACTTGTCTCTTCGTTAAATCGAGAAAAAATTTGCGAAAGATTTCCATCAATTCTTAATTGGCTCTCTTCAAGATCAAGTTTGCGTTTATCAAGTTCCTCAACTGTTTTCTGCTTTTGCTTTATCATTTCGGCAAGTGCAACCTCTTCACTCTTGAGCTTAAGCACTTTTTCTTGAATTTCACTCTTTACCGATTCGAATTCTTTTATTTCTTCTGCTAGAGAAACTTTGCGTTCATTAAGTTCATTAACTTCGTTTTCAATTTTCTGGATGTTTTCTTTTGCGAAGCTGTATCTATTGTCAAACTCATCGTATTCTTTTTGTTTAAAGCGAAGTTCATCGAGAAGCGAATCGCGCTTCTCGGAGAATTCGTTAAACATTTTTTCTTTTTCCGATAACTGTCCGATTATTCCCGAAAGAGAATTTTCCAGATTCGATTTAATTTCTTCGCTTAGACTAATCTTTTCTTCTAACTGCTTAATTGTTTGGTTGCGCTTGATCTCTTCGTTTTTAAGCTGGTTTAGTCTTTCCGAAACTTCGGCTTCGGTTTCTTTTATTCTTTTGACAGATTCTTCAACATCATCACCATATTGTGAAAGTAAACTCTGAATTCTGGACTCTTCTATTTTAAGAATTTCTATTTTCGATTCGTACTCATGCAATTCTCTTTCTTTAGATGCCAGCGCCATTAACATTTCTTCCGAAG
>JBHEKZ010000312.1:0-3294 GCA_041859025.1 Melioribacteraceae bacterium
GAGTTCCACCACGTTGTATATGTCCCAACACTGTTGATCTTGTTTCGTAACCAGTTCTTTTTTCGATTTCCTCTGCTAAGAAAGTTCAAATTCCACCAAGGCGGACATGTCCGAAAGAATCTAATTTTTGATCTTGTAATACCATTTCAGAGTCACCATCAACCTTCTTTGCAACTGCACCTTCTGATGCAACAACAATACTGAAACTCTTGCCGCCTTCATGACGTTGACGAATAATACTGCAGACTTCATCAATGTCATAAGGAATTTCCGGAACAAGTATAATATCAGCGCCTCCGGCAATTCCGGAATATGCGGCAATCCATCCTGCGTGGCGTCCCATAACTTCTACAACAATAACTCTGTTATGAGATTCAGCTGTTGTGTGTAGTCTGTCAATGGCTTCAGTAGCAACATTTACTGCTGTATCAAATCCAAATGTAAAATCAGTTGCACTTAAATCGTTATCGATAGTTTTTGGAACACCAACTATCTTTACACCTGCTTTAGCAAGTTTTGAAGCAACTCCTAAAGTATCTTCTCCGCCAATTGCAACTAATGCATCAATTCCATTATCCTTCATATTTTTAATTACTTTTGCTTCGCCACCCTCTACTTTGTAAACATTAGTTCTAGATGTAGCTAATATTGTTCCTCCGCGATGTAAAATACCGGATACTGAATTTCTATCGAGTACATCAAACTTATTCTCAAGAATTCCTCTCCATCCTTCACGAATACCGACTAATTCGTGACCATTAGCAATACATTTGCGAACAACCGCACGAATTACTGCATTTAATCCGGGGGCATCCCCTCCACCTGTCAAAACACCGATCTTCATTACTCTTACTCCTATTGTTTATTTGGATAGTTAAACCAATTTCAAATTCGCAAATTTTGTTAACAACTGTTTAATTCCGACTTTTTCGAAAGCAATTGTAACGCGTTGAGTGTCTCCGGTACCAACTATCTGTTGAATCTTTCCGATACCAAACACTTGATGTGTAACTCTGCTTCCAACACGTAAAGATCTTCTGTCTTGATCAAAATCTTCAAAGCTTTCTTGGTAAAATTCATCATAGTAAACTTTTTTGCGTCTACCAGCTTTCTTTGTTCCGGCTCCATCCATTTCTTCAAATGTTGAATCATCAATCTCTTCCAGAAACCTCGATTTGCTTTGATAAGCAACTTCCCCGAATCTGTATCTTGATCGAGCATAACTTAAGTACACTTTCTCTTTTGCTCTTGTTACAGCAACGTAGAATAATCTTCTCTCTTCTTCAATCTTAGAATCTTGATCGAAACGCTGGCTTAGCGGGAATATATCTTCTTCCAAACCGGTAACAAAAACAATTGGAAATTCCAATCCTTTTGCACTGTGAACGGTCATTAAAGTTACAGAGTGTGTTTTTTCATCATATTGATCTACTCCAGCAATTAACGACACTTCCGCTAAGAAATCTTCAAGTGTAGCTTTGGGATTTGACTTGCTATACTCGTGGACAGCTGCAACCAATTCCTGAATGTTATCGTAACGGGACATCGATTCTGAGCTTCCCTCTTCTTTATATATACGAAGAATTCCAAGCTCGTCAAGTAAAGCAGATGTAAGTTCGCCTATGGATAATTTTTCTTTCAGATCAATATATTTATCAAGAAGTAGTCTAAACTGTTTTACATTTTTCTGAATGCGTTCTTTTACTTCAATCACTTCAAAAACACGCATCATAGTTTTAAATAACGATAAGTTCAGTTTCCTTGCAAAGGCAATCATTTTAGTTATTGATGTATTGCCAATTCCTCTTTGAGGAAAATTCATAATGCGAAGCAGGCTTTCTTCGTCATTTGAATTTGCCAAAACCCTTAAGTAAGCAAGCACATCTTTTACTTCTTTTCTTCTATAAAATTCAACACCACCGATAATCTTATAAGGAATTTTATCTCTGCGAAGGGCATCTTCCAAGGCTCTGGACTGTGAATTCAAACGGTAGAGAATTGCAATATCGTTTAACGAAAGTTTTTTTGTGGTAATTTCTTTTTTAATCTTCTTTGCTATCTGGTAAGCTTCATCTTTTTCATCTGTAGCTTTGATAAGAGTCAGCAATTCACCTTCGGCATTTTCTGTCCAAAGAGTCTTGGGGATTTGACCAGAATTATTTTTGATAACAGAATCAGCAGCGGCAAGGATCATCTTAGTAGAACGATAGTTTTGTTCTAGTCTAAATATTTTGGCGCCAACAAAATCTTTTTTGAAATTAAGCATATTCTTAATCTCAGCACCACGCCAGCTGTAAATGCTCTGAGCATCATCGCCGACTACGCAAACTTTATCTTTTATTGGACTCAACAATTTCAGAAGTTCATATTGAGCAATGTTCGTATCCTGATACTCATCCACCAAAATGAACTTGAACATTTTCTTGTATTTGCTAAGCACTTTTTCATTTTCATTAAAGAGCTGAATTGGCTTAAGCAGCAAATCATCAAAATCCATTGCATTGTTTTCAAACAGACGTTTGTTGTACTCTGTATAAACTTCAGCAAATTTTTTATCAGTTGGAGTTAGTCCAGACGACTTTTCAAAATCTCGAGGCATTATCATCTGGTTCTTTAGGAAACTTATTTTATGCTGAACTCCATTTGCTGTAATTGATTCGAGATTTATGTTAAGGTTAGAAATTATATTACTAACTAAGGATACTGAATCTTCTCTATCGTAAATGGAATAGTTCGAACGATACCCGATTTTATCAGACTCGACACGAAGGCTTCTTGAGAAAACAGAATGGAATGTTCCCATCCAAAGTTCATCTGCTTTTTTGCCAATAAGGGATTTTATCCGCTCTTTCATCTCTTTGGCGGCCTTATTTGTAAAAGTTAGAGAGAGTATGGAGGAAGGATCAGCCCCTTTTTCAATCAAATAAGCAATTTTATGGGTTAAAACTCGAGTTTTTCCGGAACCGGCTCCAGCTACTATCATGTGTGGACCGGCGTTGTATTCTACCGCTTGAAGTTGTTCTGTGTTAAGGTTGTTCAGGATTTTCATATATGGCTTGTTTTTTGAGCCGCAAATATAATGAAAACCGAACTGTCTTTACAAATTGAAAGTACTCAAAAATTCCGGCTTAAATTAGCAGCTTTCCGGCCTTCATGATCATATTTTCATCAAAATATACTGTTGGTTTCTTAACAACACCATCCAGATGGATAGGAATATCAACATTTCCTCCCATTGATTTATTATCCCCTAGTGCAATATGAATTGTGCCCATTACTTTCTCATCTTCTAAC
>JBHEKZ010000339.1:0-6185 GCA_041859025.1 Melioribacteraceae bacterium
AGGCTGCTGGCATACTTTCTCTCCAATTTGCAAACAATAAACCACATTTTAATATCCATAAGGGAATTGGACTAGTCTCTGAAGTATTCTCAAATCCCCATTTATTCGATAATGAGCTGAAAGGGGATGCTGCAATTGGCCATAATAGGTACTCTACAACTGGAGCCTCGGATTCTCGAAAGAATATACAACCGTTCTTTGTTAATTATCGGCTTGGTAATCTAGCAATTGCACACAATGGTAACCTTACTAATTCAAAATCTCTAAGGCATGATCTTGTTGATGCCGGGGCAATATTCCAGACAACAAGCGACACTGAAGTAATATTACACTTAATTGCAAGAAGTAGGAAGACAGATCAAATTGATCAAATCAAAGAAGCTATTTCGAAAGTAAAAGGCGCCTATTCCTTAGTTATCCTTACCGATGATAAACTAATCGCAACACGAGATCCTTTAGGAATTAGACCTCTTTGTATTGGAAAACTTAACGGATCGTATATTGTTACTTCTGAAACTTGTGCTTTAGACATTAATTCCGCTGAATTGATACGTGAAGTGGAACCCGGCGAAATCATAGTGATTGATCGTAATTCGTTGATCACTAACGAAATAAAGTCCTTCAAGATTTCGGAAACTCCAGAATCACAAAGAAAGCATTGTGTTTTCGAGTTTATTTATTTTTCACGACCGGATAGCCAGATATTTGGGACCAATGTTGACAAAATGCGACGTAAGCTGGGTAAGATTCTTGCCTTAAAGCATCCTGTTGTTGATAAGAATGGAGAAAAAGTAATTGTTATTAGTGTTCCCGATAGTTCAAATACGACCGCCATCGGTTATAACTCCGGCTTACAGAAAATGGAAATTAATTCAAAATTAGAAATTGGGTTAATTAGAAGTCACTATATCGGTAGAACATTCATTGCTCCCACTCAGAAGAATAGGGAAATTGGTGTAAAAATTAAATTTAACATTGTTAAGGGTGTTCTTGAAAATAAAACTTTAGTTGTAGTCGACGATTCTATTGTTAGGGGGACAACTTCAAAGCAGCTCGTAAAACTGCTCAGAGAAGCAAAACCTAAGGAAATTCATCTTAGAATTTCGTCTCCACTTATTACCCATCCATGTTTTTATGGAATGGATTTTCCATCTAAAGATGAATTAATTGCTAATAAGTTTAATCTCGATATCGAGGAAATGAGGAAATATTTAGAAGTCGATTCACTAGAGTATCTTACCATAGATGAAATGTTAGAAGCTATGACGGATCATGCTGCTGAGGACTTTTGTACAGCTTGTTTTTCAGGAAAATATCCAATTTCGATCGACGAATATTTTTCTAAAACCGAAAATGATTATTAGTCTTAAAGAAATAATACTTTTACCAAATCTGATTACCTTATTCAGACTTTTGTTGTCTGTTCCGATTACTATAGTCTTTCTTAGCTACTACAATATAAACAACTCTAATTACTATATATTAGCAATTATTCTCATTGCATTCTTATCGGATTTGGCGGATGGATTTTTTGCACGCAGGTATAATTTAGTTTCAGAGACAGGTAAAATGCTTGATCCGTTAGCTGATAAAATTTTAACTGGCATTATTATCGTTTTTCTTTGGAAATTGAATATTGTGCCTACAATATATATGCTCCTACTACTAGGGAGGGATATTTTGATTTTTTGTGGCGGGATTTTTTTAACTAGTAAAATAAAGAAGATAATACCGTCTAACTATTTTGGCAAACTAACAGTTTTCACAATTGGATTATATTTTTTAACCGTTCTGATGTTTAAGAATGATAATTCTATAAGCAATATTTTCATGTATTTAAGCGCAGTAATGAGCGTATTGTCTGTTTTTATCTATTTACATCGAGGAATAAAAATTTATAGGGATCATGGGTCTATTTAAGAAATCTATTTTTGAATCGGTAAAGCAAGCTTTTAGCAAGACAAAGTCAAATATTTCTGAAAAATTAAATGAAATATTTGTTAAAAAGGCAATTGATGCAGAAGATCTTCAAGAAATTGAAAATATTTTATTGCAAAGCGATTTCGGGGTTGACTTTACGGACAAATTAATTTCAACTCTAAATAAACGTATTAAGAATGGGGAAACAGTTGACATTGATAATCTTAAATCTACAGTTAAAAGTATCTTTATTGAAGAATACGGAAAATCCGTCAAGACAACCACTTCTCAACTATCAAAACCTCATTTTATCGTTCTTCTAGGTATTAATGGAGCTGGTAAGACGACTACTATTGCCAAAATTGCCAATTATTACTCAACTATGGATAAGAGTGTTATTATTGGATCTTGCGATACATTTAGAGCTGCCGCAAATGAACAACTTAATATTTGGGCTCAAAGAGCGAATGTTAGAATCGTAGAAGATTTTTCAAAAGATCCAGCAGCCATTGCATTTGAAACTTGTAAAACTGCAGTTGAAAACAGCATGAACATTGTTTTAATTGATACCGCTGGCAGACTTCATACAAATAAGAATTTATTGGACGAATTGAAGAAAATCCTCAATGTAATTGATAAGTTTTCTGACAACTCGCAAGTTGAAGTATTGTTAGTTGTTGATGGTAATTCAGGTCAAAATGCAAAGAACCAGCTAACAGAATTCGCTAAGGCAGTCAATATCACTGGATTGATAATAACCAAATTAGACGGTACTGCTCGTGGAGGTTCCGTATTACAACTAAGTCTTGTAAAGAATATTCCAATAAAATTCCTTGGTGTAGGGGAAGGGATAGAAGATTTTGTTGAGTTTAACGCAGAAAGCTATATAAATTCAATTTTTGAGTAGTGCTCGTAGTTTACATAATATACATTATGTGGAATATTTATAGAACCCGATTCCAGTTTTTCTACCTAAATTGCCAGCCGCAACCATCTTTTTTAGCAATGGACATGGTCGATATTTTGAATCGTTAAATCCGTTGTACAGCACTTCCATTATGTTTAGGCAAACGTCCAATCCAATAAAATCTGCTAAGCCCAAAGGACCCATAGGATGATTCATTCCTAATTTCATCACACTATCAATATCTTCGGCAGATGCAACGTTTTCATATAAAGCAAAAATTGCCTCGTTTATCATCGGCATCAAGATCCTGTTTGCAATAAAACCAGGATAGTCATTTACAGTTACTGGTTTTTTACCTAATGCTCTTGTTAATTCTATAATTTGGGTCAAAGTACTATCTGAGGTCGAATGTCCCTTAATGATTTCAACTAACTCCATCATTGGAACCGGGTTCATAAAGTGCATACCGATAAAGCGCTCTGCTGCCTGTTTAGGTGCAAGTTCAGTAATTGATATCGCTGAAGTATTACTCGCAATTATCGTAGTTTCAGAAACTAGTGCTAAAAGATCAGTATATAGCGAAGTTTTTGCAGATTTCGATTCAACGATAGCTTCAACAACCAAATCTGAATCTTTTTCAATATTAGAAATAAGAGTCTCGGTCTTTATATTGCTAAGTGTAACTGTTTTTTGCTCTTCACTAATAATATTCTTTTTGACTTGGCGGTCTAGGTTTTTTGAAACAACGTTAATAGCTCGTTCAAGTATTTCGCTTGACTTATCAAACAATTGGACATTATAACCATTCATTGCAAATACATGAGCTATGCCGTTTCCCATGGTTCCAGAACCAAAAACAGCTATCTTTTTCATATTAATACCTATTGATATTTCTTAATAATAACAGCACTTGCTTCCCCACCTCCAATACACAAAGAAGCTAAACCATATTTGGAATCTCTCGCCAACATTTCATAAACCAGAGTAGTCAAAATTCTGGCACCGCTCGCGCCAATGGGATGGCCTAGCGCAATTGCACCACCATTTACATTTACTTTGCTTTCGTCAAGTTTTAATATTTTATTTACAGCTATGGATACTACTGCAAAAGCCTCGTTAATTTCAAATAAGTCAATATCATTAACCGTTAAGTTAGCTTTAGCTAGAACTTTAGAAATTGCATCTGCTGGAGCAGTTGTAAAATAAACTGGAGCCTTAGCAAATGAAGCTTGCGATACAATTTCAAATAAGGGCTTATAACCTAATTCTATAGCTTTATCTTCACTCATTAATATTACTGCTGAGGCGCCGTCATTAAGTTTTGAAGCATTTGCAGCTGTAACAACACCATCTTTTTCAAAAGCTGGTCTTAATTCAGGAATCTTATCAAAATTTACTTTACCAGGCTCTTCATCAATTGCAACAATTGTACTTCCCTTTTTGCCATGAATCGTAATCGGAATAATTTCTTTTTGGAATTTTTCATTTTCTATTGCACTTATTGCATTTTTGTAGGATTTAATTGCAAAATCATCTACTTCCTTACGAGACATTGAAAAGTCTTTAGCACATACCTCTGCACAACTTCCCATATGAATATTATTATATACGTCCCACAAACCATCTTTAATCAAAGTGTCTAAGATTGTTCCGTTGCCAAGTCTGTAACCGTTACGTGCATTAGGAAGGATATATGGAGCGTTAGACATGCTTTCCATTCCGCCTGCAATAACAATTTCAGCATCGCCACAAGAGATAGCTTGATTAGCAAGCATAACAGCTTTCAAACCGCTTCCGCACATTTTATTAATTGTTAGGCATTCGGTTTTTTCTGAGAGTCCGCCCAAAATTGCGGCTTGACGAGCCGGTGCTTGACCAAGCCCAGTTGAGATGACGTTTCCCATTATAACCTCATCAACTAAATTTGGATCTAACTTCGTAATTTCAATAAGATTTTTAATTACCTTGGCTCCAAGATCGACAGCGGAAATATTTGCAAGAGCACCTTGAAAAGAACCGATCGGAGTTCTTTTAGCTGCAACAATTACAGTCTTTTTCATAATTTTCTCAGTAATATTTTATTGATGAGGATTTATTCTATCTCAAAGGACAAGCAACACTTAAGCTTATTACAAGGACCACTTAGTTTACCCATATTTGAAAGTAAGTTTTGATCATTAGCCAACTGTGTTGTGATTCTTTTAAAATTGTTCAGAAACGAATGACAGCAAAATTGTCTTCCACAAGAACCTATTCCGCCAACTTTCTTAGCTTCATCTCGCACTCCAATTTGTCTTAATTCAATACGAGTTTTAAATTCCGAAGCTAATTCTTTAGCAAGTTCTCTAAAATCTACTCTGCCATCTGCTGTATAGAAGAAATATAATTTTTTTCGATCGAACTGATAGTGAATACTAACAAGTTTCATTTCCAGATTAAACTTTTGGACTGATAGACGAAATTTTTGAATGGCCTTTTGTTCATCACTAATATTCTTTCTAACGCGTTCTAAATCTTCCATTGTAGTTTTTCGTAAGATATTTGGAAGTTCTTCGTTAAAAAGTCCAATATACTGACGTTTTTTCTTTACTAATTCGCCAACGCTCTTAACTTGTGCAATTTCAACAGAATCTTCGCAAGAAATGACAACAAAATCTTCTGGAAAGACATTATTAACAAGTTCATTGGGTATCAGTACAAAGTTTGATGGTAGAAGACCACAACAGGATATTTCAATAATATTTCTATCATCCAGCGGAGGTTTTTCTAGGCAGCCGCTATTTGAAGTCATACAATGGCTTATATTAGCGCATTTTTCGTTAATATGCCTAAGTACAATTTTTTCATAAAAAGAGTTACAACTTGGGAAAATATTTATAGACAAAGCTTCTTCAATTTGAAGTTCTGTTTGCGGAGCTGGGAAATCTATATGGGTCACTTTAATTCCTCTTAACAACAGATGCTATTTCAAATATAACGTTCAGAAATAAGACATTCAAGTTTATATTTTTATCGTAAATGTTTTCCAAATAATCTAAATTTCTAAAAAGAGAATCCAACTCCACTTTTGAATACCTGGCATTAAATTTTTCTATTGTTTCTGAAGCTTCTTCAAAAGCAAATTCGTTTAACGACTTTCTATTTTTAATAACATCGTTTAACCAAATCTTAATCATCCTTATAAGTAATAGTAAGGATTCTTCGGAATGGTTTTTAGAAAACTCCGTCAGTTCACTCACTGCCATTTGATATTTTTTAGCAAAGGAATACCTTAATATGCTGATAGTTTTTTGCTGAATAATTTCGAAATCGAATTTTATTAGTTGTACTGCTTGCATAACTGAACCGTTAGCAAAAT
>JBHEKZ010000364.1:0-4387 GCA_041859025.1 Melioribacteraceae bacterium
CAATTACCGGATCAGCGCCGCTTCGGTAAGAAATCTTCTCGTTAATCTGTTCCCAATTATAGCGGTAATTAATATCCATCGGGTTGCAGTAAGTTTTTTGATTCGGGTGCTGAGAATAAAATACAGAGCTGAATACAAGCACAAGAAAAAATATTTTTGAAAGTAGCTTCATCTGAAGTTATCCTATATAAATATTAACACTTTTCATATTTCCAGTTGCGTGCTTTGCCTTCTGCAAGCCACTCAATTGCCGTTGCCATTCTTTTGATTCGTGTTTCTTCTGTTTTTGCTTCAGTAATCCACTCAACATAATCTTTCTTTTTTGAATAGGAAAAGTTGTTGAATGTTTCGAGCGCCTTTTTATTTTTCTTTAGGGCTTTTGTGAAGTAGTCGGGAACAACAAGTTCTTTAGGTTCTTTAGATTTTGGTTTGGGTGGAAGTTTAACGCCATCGGCATTTAATTTTGCCGCTTCTTTTAAATAAGCGAGCAGCTCTTTGTCTTTGGGAAGATCTTTAAGAGACGTAACTCTTCCTAGTTGTCCCATCGCATTTTCGGATTTTGTGTTTATGGTAAGCTTTGAATTTTTAACAAGAGTAGCTTTCCAAAAACCAATTGCACAATGCTGCTTGAATGAAGCCATGCTGCAAAATGGTCCTTTATAATCGAAACTTGCGAAACCCCACTTAATTGTTTCTTCAACATCGGGACAAGCTTTATGCACAAGTTCTCTAAAGTGTTCTAAAATAGGCTTGGCAAAATCTTGAGATTTAGCGATGTAAGCGTCAACGCGCGGATCTTTCTTTCCCATTGTTGTTCCTTTTTTGTTTTTGCAAACTCAAAATTTATAAGATGAGATGCAAGAGAGGCTAATCTTTTATAGATTGAAAGTTGAATAAGTGTTATTAATGAAGATGAATGAAAAACCAATAAAAAAAGATGAACCGAGGGGCGAGATAATTCTTTATACAGCACCGGATGGCAGCCTTGCCCTTGATGTTAAGCTTGAAGAAGAAACGGTGTGGTTAACATTGAATCAGATGAGTATTCTTTTTGAAAGAGATAAATCAGTTGTCTCTCGCCACATAAAAAACATTTTTAGTGAAAAAGAACTTGATAAAAATTCAACTGTTGCAAATTTTGCAACAGTTCAAAGTGAAGGAAATCGCTCGATTTTGAGAGAAATAGAGCATTATAGTCTGGATGTAATAATCTCTGTTGGTTATCGAGTTAAATCCAAATGTGGCACACAGTTCAGAATTTGGGCAAATAAAATATTAAAAGAGTATCTGATAAAAGGCTATTCGCTAAATGAAAAGAAGCTTAAAGAGCAATCTGAACGAATTAAGGAAATTGAGAAAACACTTGAGATATTTTCGAAAGTTGCAATTAATTATGGGCTTAGCCAAGATGAATTTACCGGAATATTAAAGGTGGTTTCCGATTATACTCATGCGCTCGATCTGCTTGATGATTATGATTATCAGAAAGTTAAAATAAAAGAAACAACAAACGAGGCAAAGTTTGTAATTAGTCACACTAAAGCGCTAAAAGTAATTAAAGAACTAAGAAAAAAATTTGGAACTTCATACTTATTTGGTAAAGAAAAAGATTTTTCTTTCAAGAGTTCTATTGAAACTATTTACCAGACGTTTAATGGAAAAGAACTTTATCCAAGTGTAGAGGAAAAAGCAGCTAATCTGCTTTATTTTATAATTAAGAATCACTCCTTTGTAGATGGAAACAAAAGAATAGCGGCCGCAATTTTTCTTTGGTTTCTAGATAAAAATCAAACACTCTATAAACAAAACGGAGATAAGCGTCTTGCAGATAATGCAATTGTAGCGCTCTGTCTAATGATAGCGGAAAGTAATCCAAAAGAGAGAGAAGTTATAACTAAAGTTGTAGTAAATCTTATAAATAAAAACAATTGAGAGACAATGAGCAGATTTAAGCTTTACATAGAGTTCGACGGCACGCGTTACAGCGGCTGGCAAATGCAGAAGAACGCAAAGAGCGTTCAAGGTAAACTTCTAGAAGCAGCTGAAAAAATATTTAAAGGCGAGCGTGCGGATGTTCAAGGTTCCGGCAGAACCGATTCCGGCGTTCACGCTATTTGCCAAGTAGCTCATCTTGATGTAAACACAATGCTCGCTCCGGAAATCATACGCATGAAATTGAATGATGAATTGCCGGCGGATATTAATGTATTGGAAGTCGAAAAAACGCATCCAAAATTCCATGCACGGCACGATGCAAAAACACGGAGCTACATCTATCAGATTTCAACAAGAAGAAGTGCCTTTGGAAAACCCTTTGTCTGGTGGATAAAAGATAAGCTCGATTTCGATAAGATGCATAAAGCCGCAAAATTATTTACAGGAATGCACGATTTCGTTTCCTTTGCTGATAAAGACGATCTCGATAAATCAACCAAGGTCTTTATTGATGGAGTTTATTTAAAACGGGAAGGAGATTTAATACTTATTCGCGTTGTTGGCTCTCATTTTTTGTGGAAGCAAGTCCGTAGAATGGTTGGTGTTCTCGTGGAAATAGGTCGCGGAAATATGAACGAGGGAAAGATTAAACAGTTTTTAGAAAGAGACTCAAACGAACCAGCAAAGTTTACCGCACCGCCGTCGGGACTATTTTTAGAACAGATCGTTTACGAAGGTGAAAAACTCTCGGAAGATTTTTCTTCATTCATAAGCGTTAACACCTTCTCGAAAAAGAGCTTTCGATTAAAAGCATGATTAGGAATAGTGTGTTCTCCAAATCTTGGAAGCCTCTCTTTGCGGTTTTTGTTTGGGGCTTGTCATTTATTGCAACCAAAAGAGCGCTGTTGGAAGTAAGACCGGAAGTAATTGTTTTTATCCGGCAGCTGCTTGGAATGTCTTTTCTCTTTTTTGTTGCAAGACAGCAGAAAAAAAGTTTTCACATAAATCTTAAAGACCACAAATGGGTTTTTATTCTTGCTGTAGTTGCGTGCTTTCATTTATGGATTCAAGTTACCGGCTTGCAATGGACAAGTGCTTCAAACACCGGATGGATTATTGGCATAACTCCGGTGTTTATGACAATTCTGGGATTGATCTTTTTCAAGGAAAAAATATCTAAACACCAATTAAGCGGAATTATAATTTCGTTTGCGGGCTTACTTTTGCTTGTGAGCAAAGGAGATTTAACTTCGCTGGATTTAATAAACAACAAAGGAGACGTGTTAATAATTTCCAGCTCATTTACTTGGGCACTTTATTCGTTGGCGAGCAAAAAGGCAACGCTGAATTACTCGCCGGTAATGACAACGCTTTATTTATTCATGATAGTTGCAGTAATAATTGCTCCGTTTACAATTAATAGAGAAAATATAATTGCGATGGAAGAACTTTCGCTAGGCGGATGGAGCGCGATATTGTTCCTTGGAATATTGTGTTCTGGGGTTGCCTATACCTTGTGGGCGCAAGCCTTAACGGAAATGAGCGCTTCCAGAGTAGGAGCGTACTTATACATTGAACCATTTGTTACGTTTTTCGGGTCGTGGATTCTGCTAAACGAACACATAACATTTTTAATGCTGATAAGCGGATTAATAATTATCGGCGGAGTGATTTTAGTAAATAGAAAGTAAAGAGGAGAGAATGAAACGCATACTTACAATTACCTTATTGTTTGCTGGATTATTAGGGTTCACAAATTGCGGAGACAATAAAATGAATAATATTGCCGATCTGGTTCTCAAGAATGGAAAGATTGCAACGGTTGATGCTGCGAACACGATTGCGCAGGCGGTTGCTGTAAAAGATGGAAGGATTTTATTAGTTGGTTCAAATAGTGAGATTGAAAAATTTATTAGTCCACAAACTAAAGTAATTGATCTTGACGGAAAGTTTGCAATGCCCGGATTTATAGAAAGCCATGCACACTTTTTAGGGTTGGGTGAATCATTGGTTAATTTGGATTTGAGAAGCGCCAAAAACTGGAATGAAGTAGTTGCAATAGTTGCAGAGGCTGTTAAGAAACACAAACCGGGAGAATGGATAATTGGTCGCGGCTGGCATCAGGAAAAATTTAATCCGGTTCCAAACCCAAATATAAACGTCTATCTAATATATGAAGAACTAAGCAGAGTTTCGCAGGAAAATCCGGTACTGCTTTCGCACGCAAGCGGACACGCGGTATTTGCAAACGCAAAAGCAATGCAGTTAGCAGGAGTTACAAAATCAACGCTAAACCCAAGCGGTGGAACAATAGTGAGAGATAAATCGGGGAATGCGATTGGCGTATTTGAAGAGAATGGAGAAAATCTTATACGTAAAGTTTACGATGAATATCTGGCCAAGCGTACACCACAAGAAATTGAAAACCACTACAGAAAAATTGCCAAACTTG
>JBHEKZ010000061.1:0-5825 GCA_041859025.1 Melioribacteraceae bacterium
ATGAACTATTCCTTCGTTGCGATTGTGTGGTTCTATATCGTCTTAAATATTCTTTATACAAACTATCTAAAACAGATTGTTATAGTTGACATATTTTGTATTGCGCTTGGGTTTATGCTAAGAGTAATTGGCGGAGCTTTAATAATTTCTGTCAACATCTCCAGCTGGTTAATACTTACAACATTGTTTCTATCTCTCTTTCTTGCAGTTATGAAGCGCAGAGTTGAGATAGCGACAAGCGAGACTGCATTTGAACAAAGAAATGTTTTGAAAGAATACAGCCTTAGTTTTATTGACCAGATATCATCAATTACCGGCGGCGGTGTAATAATCAGTTATGCGCTTTATACTGTTTCCGAAAGAACAATTTTGATGTTCGGCTCGGAGTACTTTGTGTTTACAACGATATTTGTAATCTTTGGTATATTTCGGTATATGTATCTCGTCTTTAAGCGGGATAAAGGTGAAAATGTTGTTGATGCTTTAATAACAGATTTGCCGATGATAATTAACGCTGCTCTATACATAATTACGGCACTATTATTTATATACGATAGATGAAATGCTTAACGAACTATTAATTCTAATTCTACTTCTGGCTTTAAGTGCATTCTTTTCTTCTTCGGAAATTGCATTTATAGTTTCAAACAAAATTAAGATTGAACTCCGCGCCAGAAAAAAATATCTGACGGCTCTCAATGCAAAATACTTTGTTAATAACCCGGATATTTTCTTCTCTACAATTCTCATTTCGAATAATATAGTTAATGTCACGTTCGCATCGTTAAGCTCTGTTGTGTTATTAGAGCTATTCGGATTATCGGAGTTGCAGATTCTGCTTGTTTCAACTCTACTGTTGTTGGTAATAGGTGAATTAATCCCGAAGTTTCTTGGTAGAGATCTTGCCGATAGTTTAGTTATGTTTTCAGCCATACCGATTAGAATAGTTACAATCGTACTGTTTCCAATTGCTAAACTTACTTCAACCATTTCCTCGGTATTAAGCAGAACCAATCTAAAAGAAGAAGAAGAGATTCTTCAAATGGTTGATAAAGAGGATTTGCAAAATCTTCTCGAAGAGAGCTCTGAAGCGGGAAAGATGGATGAAGCTCAATCCGATATTATCAGCAAGGTTATTGATATCCGTGAGCAGAGAGTTTATGAAGCGATGACGCCAAGAACCGATATGGTTGGCGTTGATTTAACATCAACTATGGAAGACGTTCTTGATGTTTTTATTCAGTCCGGTTACTCTAAAATTTTGGTTTATGATGAAAACCTTGACAGTATAAAAGGCTGGCTTTTTACCAAGGACATTTTCAAGCAGCCGTCCAATTGGAAATCGATTATCCGGGAAGTCTTGTTTGTTCCGGAAACCAAAAAAAGTTTGGAAATGCTGAACGAGTTTCTGAATAAACAAATCAGCGTAGCTGTTGTTGTTGATGAATTTGGAGGAACTGCCGGACTAATTACTGTTGAGGATTTGATTGAAGAATTGTTTGGCGAAATCCGTGATGAGTTTGATGACGCTGAAGAAAAGATGATCAGAAAAGTACAAGATAATGCTTTCGTGCTGAGCGGTAAAGTAGAAATCGACATTCTTAACGAAGAGTACGATCTGTCAATTCCGGAAGGGGATTACGAAACGATTGCCGGCTATATCATGTACAAGATCGGAAGGATTCCTCTCAAAGGTGAATCATTCAAAATTGATAACTACACGATAATGATTTTACGTTCGGATAAGACTAAGATTGATTTAGTTAAGCTTACTTTAGAACAGAACGATCCAGAATAATTTTAGACAATAGAAAGGAATTCAATGTTAGCCTCAATTTTCAGCAAGATTCATGTTAACCATTTAGAAGCGGAAGCTTTTGAACAAAAAATTAATGATACTCCGGACGCTGTTATTCTGGATGTGCGCACTGAAGAAGAACACTATCATGCTAGAATTCCAAATTCAGTTTTAGTAGATATTTACGAGGAGACATTTCCTCATGAAATTCTAAAACTTGATAAATCTAAATCTTACTTCGTTTATTGCCGCAGCGGCAGCAGAAGCAACTCGGCTTGCCAATTTATGATGAAAAACGGTTTCGAAAAAGTATATAATCTTGAAGATGGCATCATAAGTTGGGCAGGTAAATTAGAGCAAGGGGAGTAAAAAAGGCTGATTTCGCTATTCCAATTCAATAATCTGTTAGATGTAATAGAGCCAATTTTTGGTTATCTTTCCCATCGAAAAAAACACTGAGAATATTGCTACCATTTTCTGTAATTCATACTGATAAAAAGTCTAAAGCAAGAGTTGGAGAGTTCAAAACCGGGCATGGAACGGTTCAAACTCCTATTTTTATGCCTGTTGGAACGCAAGGTACAGTTAAGGCTGTAACTCAGCGCGTTCTTGAAACTGAGATAAACGCTGAAATAGTTCTTTCAAATACTTATCATCTTTATCTTAGACCCGGAACTGAAATCTTAGAGAAGGCCGGCGGTCTTCACCGCTTTATGAATTGGAAACGTCCAATTCTTACAGACAGCGGCGGATTCCAAATTTACAGTCTTTCAGAATTAAGAAAGCTTAAAAAAGATGGTGTTGAGTTTAAGTCGCATCTCGATGGATCGAATCATTACTTTACACCGCGTAAGGTGATTGAGATTCAAAGAAGCATTGGCTCGGACATTCTAATGCCGCTTGATGAATGCACTCCTTATCCTTGTGAATTTGAGTATGCAAAAAAATCGAAAGACCTTACTTCACGCTGGGCTGTTCTGAATAAAGAAGCTTTTGAGCAAACTACGCCTCTATATGGACATGAACAATTCTTATTCGGAATTATTCAAGGAAGTGTATATAAGGAATTACGAGAAAGCTCTGCGAACGATTTGGTTAAGCTGGATTTTGACGGCTACTCAATAGGCGGTTTGGCTGTTGGAGAACCGACCGAAGAAATGTATGACATGGTCGACTTCACGACAGATTTTATTCCACAAACGAAACCGCGCTATTTAATGGGTGTCGGGCGACCGGAAAATATTTTAGAAGCGATTGCGCGCGGAGTTGATATGTTCGATTGTGTTATGCCTACAAGGAATGCGAGAAATGCCTACCTGTTTACTTCGCAAGGTATCGTTTCGATGCGTAACTCGGCTTACAAGGATGATATGACGCCGCTAGATCCAAAGTGCAGCTGTTATACATGCCAAAATTTTAGCCGTTCATATATCAGACACTTATTTAACGCAAAAGAAGTTTTGGCGTTGGAACTTGCTACTATACACAATCTAACTTTTTACTTAGATTTGGTACGTGAAGCTAGAAAAAGAATTATAGATGGAAGTTTTGGCGATTGGAAAAATGAATTCATTAAAACAATTTCAATAAATGTACAATCAAAAAAGGAGCAGTAAATGGAATTCTTGTTAGCAATGGCACCGCCGGCTGGCGGACAGGGCGGTGGCGGAGGAATGGTAAGCACTTTGATTATGTTCGGTGCTATCTTCGCGATATTTTATTTCATGATTATTCGTCCTCAGCAAAAGAGACAGAAAGAACACCAGAAGATGCTGGAAGCACTTCAGAAAGGTGATAAAGTGATTATGAGCGGCGGTATGCATGGAACAGTTGCCGGTTTGGAAGACAAAACTCTTCTTGTTGATGTTGGAAACAATGTGAAAATAAAGTTTGAACGTTCTGCCATTACATCGGTTAACAAATCAAAAGAAGAAACAAAATAATTCAAGAGCGGCTTCTGCCGCTTTTTTTATAGGTGTTTAATGAAAGAACTCGATAAGAAAAATAATTTTCTAGCTCTTGAAAAAAAGTATTCCACATTAGTTCAGTCAAAAGCTGTAATTCTTCCTTTGTTCTATTCGGAACAGAAGCATGCTAAAGCTAATGTTCTTAAGGCGGCAAAAGAGATTATCAAAGCCTCTGCTAGACTAGAAACATACGATGAAGAAATGGGAGGAGAGCTTTGTTTTGAAATGGGGATTTGTACACTCGAAGCATTGAATCTTCAAAAACTGTCTTACAATAAAGCTGTAGAAAAATTAGAGAAAGAGATTTCTGCACTGATTGAAGCCAATAAGCTTGTTGCTTTGATAGGTGGATGTCATTCTGCAACATTCGGAGCCATTAAGGCATTCCAAAAGAAATATGATTCGTTATCAGTACTGCACATCGATTCACATGCTAATATGAAGCAAGACTGGCAGGCTAAATCTCCACACGAAAGTTTGATTGCCAGAGTTGCCGAATTCAATTCTCAGATTACACAAGTTGGAATTCGTTCTCAAAGTAAAGAAGAGAATGAACTTAGGATAGAGAAGCAGATAAATCAATTTCTTGCATGCGAAATTAAACTTGGAATGTATGGCGAAGATTGGCAAGAGCTGGTAAATAAAAATCTTTCTGAAAATGTTTACATCACCTTAGACTTAAGTGCTTTTGATCCTTCTGTAATCAGCTCAGTTGAGTTTCCCGAACCGGGAGGATTATTTTGGGATGAAGTAATGTACTTGTTAAAAATCATCGGGCAAGACCGCAATATTGTTGGTTTCGATGTTATGGGTTTTGCACCCAAGAGTTCGGATTTATCTTCAAGTTATTTTTCGGCTAAATTGATTTATAAATTACTTAACTATGCACTCAGTAAAAGTTAGTCTCTAAACCAGAGGCCTAAAATGAAACGATCTACATTTCTATTTGTACTTATAACTTTACTTTTCTCATCTTTTGACTACGCTCAGAAAGTTTACATCGCTTATATAGACGGAGAAATTGATCTCGGATTGGCGCCTTATATAAACCGTGTTGTGAACGAAGCGGAAAAAAATTCCGCTAAGGCAATCATTTTTAAGATCAATACTTTTGGCGGGAGAGTTGATGCAGCTACACAAATCAAAGATGCGATTCTAAACAGCAAAGTAAAAACAATTGCATTTATTGATAAACGTGCAATTTCTGCCGGCGCTTTAATAGCACTCTCTTGCGAAAAGATTGTTATGGTTCCGGGCGCTTCTATAGGGGCATCAACAGTAGTTGATCAGGAAGGGAAGAAGCAGGCAGAGAAATATCAATCATATATGCGTTCTGAAATGCGGGCAACAGCTGAAAAAAATGGCAGACGAACAGACATCGCTCAAGCAATGGTTGATGAAACAGTTGTTGTTCCCGACATGGAGGATGACAGCACAAAGCTTGTTACGTTAACAACTGATGAGGCTGTCAAATTCAAAATTGCAGATACAACATTAACATCTATCGAAGAAGTGAAAAAAGTATTTGGCTTAATTAATGAGCAAGATGTTGATATTAGTTCTAATTGGGCTGAAGATATTGTACGCTTTATAAACAATCCGGTTATTTCTTCGCTTCTAATAATGATTGGTATGATCGGACTATTTACGGAAATAAAAACTCCGGGCTGGGGATTAGCCGGTACGGCCGGTGTGATTGCGTTTGCTTTGTTTTTCGGAACTAGTTACATTTTACAGCTTGCTACTGTTTGGGAAATAATAATTTTCATTATTGGTGTAATACTTTTAATTCTGGAAATATTTGTTATTCCCGGTTTTGGAATTGCGGGCTTTGCCGGAATTGTATTAATGATACTGGGTCTCTTCTTCGGACTCATTTCTGATCTCGATATTGCGTCAACTAACTCAATTTCCATTGCCATAATTCAACTTGCCGGAAGTTTTGTGATGACTGCGGTCGTAATTTATTTCCTATGGAAATTGCTGCCAAAGTCAGAAACTTTTAACCGCCTTATTTTGCACGACAATCTACCAGCTAAATCGGGCTATGCAGCTAACTC
>JBHEKZ010000293.1:0-3445 GCA_041859025.1 Melioribacteraceae bacterium
GCTGCCGGCCCCATCTCCTCACTACCTTTTGGGAACTGGTCCCTGTGGTGAACGCAAAAGAGAAACGGATCTCTTACAGGCCACGTAAAATCCAGCGGCTTAACGCTTAATATATTTTCACTCTTCATAATCTTCTCAAATTTTATTGTGTGTCAAAAAAAGAGTTCACTACTAAAGATTCTTCTTCCAGAACTCCATCATTGTATTGTATAAATGAATTCTAGCCGGGCGATCTGTTATACCATGCTTTCTCATTGGATAAACCATCATATCGAACATGATGTTTTCTTTTATCAGCTGATCTGCAAAGGCATACATATTTTGTAAATGCACATTATCATCATAACTGCCGTGAACTAACATCAGTCTGCCGTGTAAATTTTTTGCTCTTTGAACTAAAGAAGGATTTTGATTAACTACAGCATTACCCTCAGTTCTTTGCATACCAAGCTCGCCAAATCTTGTATCGTAGAAGCGCCAATCAGTTACAGCAGCGACAGCAATTCCGGCTTTAAATTCTTTTGAACCGGTCATAGCGTTAAGGGTGTTTGTACCACCACCGCTCCATCCCCAAACTCCAACTCTGCTCGAATCAATGTAGCTTTGTTTTTTTAACCATTTAACAGCATCAATAAGATCATTCAATTCTACGTTTACTTTGGACCCGTTAAAAATCATATTTTCCAGTGTCTTGCTTATTGCTGTTGCGCCCCTGTTATCAATTATGCCGACCAAGTAGCCGTTATCAACGAGTACTTGATTAAAGAAAAGAGCTTGCCCGCCCCAATCATTTTTAACTGACGGTGCAGAAGGACCGCCATAGATAAATATTATGAGCGGATATTTTTTATTCGTGTCAAAATTTTTCGGTTTCAGTATTTCTGCCGGAAGATCGAAACCGTCACTTGCCTTAATTGTAAACTGAACCGGTTTTTCGAGCTCCAGATTAGCCAATTTTTGTTCATCGGATTTAGCTAATTCCTTGAACAAAGTACCGTCGCTGCTGAATAATCTTAATGAAGGAGGTGTATTCAGACTTGAATATGTATCAATAAAGTATTTTGCATCGCTGCTGAAAGAAGCTCTATGTGTACCTTCTTTATCTGTTATCCTCTTAAAAGAAGTGCCGTCATATTTAACGGAGTAAATATGTTTTTCTTTAGCAGATTTTTCTTGAGCTCCGAAATAAATTATTTCATTTTTTTCATCAACCGCTGCTATCGACTGTCTAACCCAATATGCAGATCCTCCAGCTGAAGCAACAGCCCATTCCCCTTTTGTAATTTGATTTATCAACTTTCCTTCAATTGAATATCTGTACAAGTGCGCATATCCAGTTCTTTCAGACATCCAAATAAATTCTTTTCCCTCTTTAATAAATGTGAGATCATCGTGAAGATTTACCCATCCCGGATCTGTTTCCATTAATATGTGCTTTGCTTTTCCGTCGGTACGGTTTACCAAGAACAAATCCAGCTGATCTTGCTTTCTGTTCATAGATTGAAGACTAACTTGGTTACTATTCGGAAGCCATTTAACCCGGACTAAATATTCATACGGATTTTGGGACATATCAGCCCAGGTAATCTTTGCGTTTTCCATTTCAACGATACCAAGTTTTACTACCGGATTAGCATGCCCCGTTTTAGCATAATACTGTTTAATTATTCTAGGGACTGCCGGTTCAAAATCGGAGTAATAAACAACACCAACGGGAGATTCATCTGTTTGGAAAAAGGCAATTGATTTAGAATCGGGAGACCACCAGTATGCAATATCAGCTCTTCCGAATATTTCTTCCCAGTAAGTCCAGTCGAGTGTACCGTTAAGTAAAGTTTCAGAGCCGTCAAATGTTAATCTGGTTTCTTTTTTCTGTTTTATATCGTAAACATAAATATCACTCGCTCTAACAAAAGCAAGCTTCGTATCATCCGGAGAAAAGTTGACATTCTTTTCTTCTTCTTTTGTATCGGTAACTTTTTCAAACTCCGCAGTTTGAATATCAAGCAAGGAAACATCACCATTAAAAACGTAGAAAGCTTTTGTTCCACTTGAATTAAATCCCGTAGGAAACGGGAGACTTTCCGGAGTACTGGTTCCAAGTTTATTTTTTAATGAATTGTAGGCTTTTTTCATATCCAGCAATGGAGTAAAAGAAATATTCTTCGGATCAAATATTTCCATTTTTCTTTCTTCAGCTGGCTTTCGGCTGTCAAAGTAAATTGCTTTTCCATTTTCCAGCCATTTATAATTAGGAAGTCTTGTTATTAAAGCGGCCTCGGGACTGTAAATCCATTCGACAGATATTTTTTGTTTTTCCTGTGCTATTACTTGTACAGAGTAAAACAGCATGTTGATTGAAACCAAAAAGCATATCATTATTTTCATTAATGGGACTCCAATTTGTCATTATTAAAATAATATTTCATCAGCGATTAATTCTAAATGAAATTTTTCAACAAGAATAGTTGACATATGCAAGCCCAAATAGTATAACAGTTAATAGGATTTTATCAACATTAGTTACTCACAAATTGATAGGGATTCATTCCCCAGGTTAAAATGCACTCGTTTCGGATCCAGATCGCGGGTCAGAATACTCGTGTTGCGTTTACATTAGTGAAACAAAATTTAAGCGTTACTTAATTTTTACTTTCAACTATTTCTTTTTTTTAATTGTTGGGGACTCTACCGAGTTCTTTTTGGTTAAATAAACAATTCGATAATTTCAGTAAAGGATTTCTCTGATGTATTCAAGAGATAATTCAGAAACAACTCCACCTCTTTCTGGATTATCTACAACTTCGATCCAAATTTCATATTCAGATGAATGAGGAAAGTTATGAGCAAAAGAGGGTCAGAGCCGAATAAATTATTGTTAAACTGCGTGAAGCAGTGACCTACTCCTCGTTTTAGGTCAAGATCGTATGTGAATAATCCACCAGTAAGCTAGTAAAAGCTTTCCGGCTCAAATATAAGTATACAATTATGTTTTAGCTTAGAAAACAGTCTCAGCTTCTCATTACCTTTTGAATTAGCAGAGCTTCATATTTTATTTCACAAGCATCATTGTTTTTGAAGAGTAGAAATCATTAATCCGAATAGTATACACAGAAAATCCACTTGAATATTTCTCAGCATTAAACTCAACGCTATAATTACCCTTGCTTTTATTTTCGTTTACAAGCTCTTCAACTTCCCTTCCAAGTACATCAGAAACCTTAAGAATTACACGCCCCGAAATTGGCAAACTATAATTAATTGTTGTCACTGGGTTAAAAGGATTAGGATAATTTGTACCTAAATTATAACTCACGGCATCTGAGCCGGCAAAGATTTCAACCTCACTGCTATATTCGAACTGACCGTTAAAATCAATTTGTTTTAATCTGTAAAGGTATTTGCCATATTCTACATTATTATCTTCAAATGAATAAGTCTTCAG
>JBHEKZ010000349.1:0-9258 GCA_041859025.1 Melioribacteraceae bacterium
GCTGAGAAACAACAGAAATCTGTGTGAGGTTATTTTGCCTAGCGAATCTAGGAAGGAAATTTTATCAAAAGAATATGGAGGGATTGCAAAAACTACTGCATCAAAATTTTCGTAAACAGATTTATTTGTTTTGATGCTTACTATCTGATCATTTTGCAGTGCTACATTTTCTACTCTTTCTGATGTTCTAATAATGCAATTTTGGGATTCAAGAAACTTCTCTGCTGGAATTGAGAACAATTCGCTTAGTCCTACTTTTGAAAAAACAATTTTGCTGGCACTACTGCCTCCAAGAAATACTTCCCGCAGAACTTCATCGAAGACTTGGGCTGATGCTTTTTCCGGCGTAGTATTCATCGTACCAACAATCAAGATTTCCCAAAGCTTATTAATTGTCTCGTTATTCTGATCTTTTTGAAGCAGCCATTCAATCACAGTCATCTTTTTCAAATCTTCATCAGCACAGCAGCCAAGATCCATAATGAAATCCACTATTCTAAACCGATCTTTTAGCGAAAGAGTTTTATATTTCAGAATAGCCATCAGCAAATTCAAAGGATAAAAAAAGCTGGGCGCACGTAAATTTGACTGGCATCCTCCTTCTTCTACAAATGTAATCGACATTTGTTTTTGAATTTCGACTTTATCATAAGCGCCAAGTTTCTTTAACAAAGAAAGAGTTTCATCATAACAGCCCATCATCAGATGCTGTCCGTTATCATAAATATCATTCTGGTTTACATTAAGCAAGGAATAAGTTCTACCGCCTAGTTTCGGAGATGCTTCGAGAAGAGTTACTTTAATTCCATTTTCAGAAAGGTAAACAGCAGTAGTTAATCCAGCCAAACCCCCGCCAACAACAATTACATGTTTCATCCGTACACTAGACGATACTTTGCCCAAACACCGAGTGAGATTGCCACTTTTTCAAACTTACCGACTTTTATTTTTTGGCTGAACACGTCATATTGCTCAGTCTCAAGTCTTTTAAGCAAGCGATAATAAATATGCTGCATTGCTCGAGCGGCAAACATCGAAAGTTTATCTTCATAGTTTAGAGCGTCATTAGCGTTTTGGAAATATACTTTCGCTCGCTCTGCTTGATAGCTCATTAACTTAACAAAATGTTCGTTGTAAACTTTGTTCTTTAGTTCCGCTTCGGTATAATTAAACGCTTTCATATCATCTTGCGGTAAATATATTCTTCCCGCCTCATAATCTTTGCCAACATCACGCAGAATGTTGGTTAACTGCATAGCCAATCCTAAATTAACTGCATAGTCTTTAGCCGAACTATGTTTGTAGCCAAAAATTTCTATACACATTAATCCTACAGTGGAAGCAACCAAGTAACAGTATTGAGAAAGGTCGTCGAAAGTTGGAAAACGTTTGCGTTGAAGATCCATTTCAACGCCGGCTATTAGCTCAAAAAATGGGTCAAGAGGAATATTGAATTGTTCGATATAGGTGACAAGTTTATTAAGCAATTGAATATCTGATCCGCCTCCGCGTAATGCTTTTTCCAGCTCAATTCTCCAACGGCGAAGGTTTTCATACTTTAGATCATCGGGCTCATTTCCCAAATCAACGATGTCATCTGTCTTGCGGCAGAATGCGTAAACGGTATTCATTGCTTCACGCTTCGGCTTTTCCAGCAAAGTAAATGCGTAGTAAAAACTGCTTTTACTTTCCTTCGCAATTAATTTCGATTCATCTTGCATTGGTTAATAAACCTTTCGCGAATATTTTCAGATAATCTACTTTACTCAGTTTTGGTCTCTGCACTAATACGTCGTATTCCAATCCTTCAATCTTATCTAGAATTTTCTCACCGCCAAATATCGTCATTCTAATTTGCACAAGTAAGGCAGAAGGCAAAAAAGGAAGAAGTTTTCTCCCTTCAGCAAAAAGTTCTCTTGTGCGTTCAATCTGAAACTTCAATAACGACTTAAAGTTAGCATTATTTTGTTTTTCTTCAAATATTTTTTCGGATACACCAAACTTTTCCATTTCAATTTGAGGGATGTAAATTCTTCCTTTTTGCCAGTCGATTAAAACATCTTGGTAGAAATTAGTTAGTTGCAGTGCAGTGCAAATCGAATCAGAATAACTAAGTGCATCTGGATTTCTCACACCGCATATTTCGAGAACAATTCGTCCAACTGGATTAGCTGAGCGGCGGCAATAATCCAACAAATCATAATACGAAGAATAACGTTTGATTAGTACATCTTGCTTGAATGCGCTAAGCAGATCATAAAAATACTGAGTGGTTAAGTTACACTCATTGATTGTGTTTTTTAGCGCCATCCAAAAATCAATTATAAATTTTCCGCTTAGACAATCAGTGAGCTGTTTTTCATACAATTCTAAATTTTTAATTCTCAATTCCAGATTTACATCACCTTCGTCAGCTAAATCATCTGCTTGACGAGCAAATTGATAAACAACTGCAATATGCTTTTTAACTTCTTGTGGAAGCGTAATAGATAAAACCGGGAAATTCTCGTAATGATTGGACGCAAATTCTTGAGCGCATTCATATGCAGCATCAAGATCAAAAGCTAAACTAATTTTCGTTTTGGGCATTAGAAATGCAAATAAGTTATCGGAAATATAATACAATGAAGTAAATACTTCGATCTACTGATGAAGAGAAAGAGTGTTTGATATCAAATCTTAAAGCTGCTCAGTTAACCATACCAATTTTCTGAAGTACGAAATGGCTTCGGCTTTTTATCAGCCTCATTTTTCTGATTATTAAGCTTATTCGTTTCTTCAAGAGAAGATTCCGTTGTAAACTTCAATGGATTGGGAATTCTTTTTTCTGTTCTTTGTGAAGAGCCAAACAAACTTGGAATTTTCAGTTTCGGTAAGTTCGGGTTAATCGATTGTACGCTCATGGCAGTCTCCAATTTTAACCGCAATACAAAGTTGCTTTGAACCGCACATGTATTATCGCAAAAATTTTCTTTTTTTTAACAATCTTTTGTTGTTAAAGGGATTTTAGTGTTGCTTAGCGCTTAAATAAGGTACAAGTTACTGGCTGCTTTAGTTTACAAGTTGAATTTTGCGAGTAAGCTTTAATTCACCAGCACTCAAATGACAAAAGTAAACTCCGCTTGGAAATTCTTCGGCACTTAATTCCGCTTCATAATTCCCAGCTTCGAGTATTTCATTTTTAAGCACATTGTTAATTCTTCCCAATGTATCTTCAATCTTGAGTAGAATGTTGCTCCGTTTAGAAATTGAGAAATGAATTTTAATTTTCGAATTAACAGAATCGTAGTATATGTTTTCTAGTGAATAGTTAGATGGTATAATTTGATTATTGTTTACAACTTTTTCGTTTTTAATTTTGGCAGAGAGGTCTTCCACTTTTGAAACATGATTTGGAATTCCAGTTTCATTAAAAACAGCCAGACCGTTTTCTGTCCCAATCCACAAATTTCCTTTTTGATCTTGAATTAGCGAATAAACCATGTCATCTGGGAGTTTAGAATTAGAGGTTTTAAGGACAACCCATTTTGTTCCATCATATTTTGCAAGGCCGCCAAGTGTAGCGACCCAAAAGTTTTTTGCTTGATCTATTAGACACGAAGAAACATAGTTGTCCGGCAAAGCAGAATTATCAGTTTTATAAATCGCCCACCTTGATTTATCAAGCATCGCTAGCCCTCCGCCCCAAGTACCGATTAAGATTTTTCCACTGTTATTTGCGTTAAGTGAATAAATGTCATCATAAGGCAATGGAGAATTGTTACGCTTAAATATTTGCCAATTATTTCTACTCAGTTTTGCTAGTCCTTCAAAAGTGCCAATCCATTTGTTATTGTCGCGGTCAATTGCCAATGCAGTAACATGGTTGTGTGGCAGTTTTGAGTTTAGAGTATGGTAACTTGTCCATTTTGAGCCAGATAGCATTGCTAATCCTTTGGTCGTTCCAATCCATTTGTTATCATGCTTATCTATAGCTAATGAATAAATCATGTTCGACGGTAATTTCGAGTTATCCTTAGTGTAAATCCTCCATCTCTTATCATCAAATTTTGCGAGTCCGTTCACTGTTCCAATCCATTTGTTGTTATACTTATCAATTGCTATGGAATAGATAACATTACTAGGTAAAGAAGAATTTGATGTGTTATAAACTTCCCAATTAGTTCCATCATATTTAGCTACCCCGCCTGAGAATGTGCCAAACCAAATATTACCAAGTTTATCTAGCTGCATACATACAATAAAATTTGCAGGTATGGTATTTGGTTTTGAATATTTTGACTGAATGAGTAAACTACCTCTTATTCGTAGATCATTTTCAATCTCGGCCATATTTTTTTTGTGAATATCTATTGTTGCAATACTTTCGCCGGTTGTAGAAACTGCCGGGAGTAAAGGAGATTTTAATACCAACCATTTCTCTTCTTGAGAGTATGTAATACAAGTTACCAGCAGAATAATTTTGAAGAGAGTTTTAATTTTCATTAGCTATAATAGTTTTAAGAATTTGGTTGCAATTTACGCTTACCGGATACATCTTAAAAGTATTCAATAGCTGAATGAGAATCAAAGGCACATAATCATCAAAGAAAGTCTACAAACTAGTTTTTTGCTTTGAATAGTCTTGAAAAAAGAAATTGCAAAACTTGTTTTAGCCCTAACAGAAAAAGAACTACACCAAACAGCATAAACAAACCGCCTAACACAAAGGCAATTTTTTCTTGAAATGATTCCGGAATTTGTCTAGCAAGTCTTTGATATAGCGTGAACCCCGTTGAATTAGTAGTACCTTCCGGAGCAGTTAGTGTACCCCAAACTATTAATAAACCTACACCAAATACTCCTATTCCAAGTCCAAAAGAAAGATATAAGCTTTCTTTATCGAACCGAACCGGAATATTCTTTTTTGATTTTACGGATTTGGATTTTTTGATTTGCTCGCTCATTTAAATGACCATTTATTTAGTGAAATGGATTTCATAAGCATAATGAGAAGTAAATAAAGAAATTTCTAAAAGAGAAGATTGTACCCAGGACAGGACTTGAACCTGCACGACCTCGCGGCCACTAGCTCCTGAAGCTAGCGTGTCTACCAATTCCACCACCTGGGCAACAAAACAAAAAAATTGCTGGGCAAACTTACAGAAGAACTGTTTCTTTTACAATTTACTTAACTAAATTATCTTCGATTCCCTCTCGAAGTAGTATCTCTATTCTGAAAAGCATTAAATCTCGGTTCCAATTCATTTGTCGGATCATAAACCGGAGGCATATCCTTTACATTTATTATATCTGTAACTGTCCCGGTTCTACAATCAGGAGAAACTAATCTTGGCTGACCGGTTTCATAGATTGACTCTTTACAAAAAGTTGCCTGAACGATTTTACCGCTGGCCGGAACTTGGAAATCTTCAACCGGCATATTGATTTGTTCATATACATCATGCATAAAAATTGCCCAGATAGGAAGCGCAGCAACTGCACCCTGTCCGTATGTCCCGGTAAATGTAACTCGTTGATCATCAAAACCTACCCAAACTCCGGCTGTAATTTGAGGAGTAAATCCAATAAACCATGCGTCTGCGTAGTTTGTATTTGTGCCGGTTTTACCTGCAGCTGGACGCTGAAAATTATAAACCGATCTAGCAGAACCTCCGGTTCCGGCTTGCATAACAGTTGTCATCATATCAGTTACAATGTAGGCTGTCTCTTCAGAAATTGCTTCTCTAGCTTCACTATTAAACTTTTCTATTACAACTCCATCCTTATCTTCAATACGCAGAATTGAGATTGGTTCGTTATAAACTCCTCTGTTGCCAAGAGTAGCATAACTGCTAACAATTTCCAATGGCGTAACAACGGAAGAACCAAGCGAAATAGCCGGTGTAAGATCTAATCTAGTTTTTATTCCCATTCGAGCTGCGAGACGTCCAATTTCAGAAAGAGGCGCATAATCATTTTCAATAACCAATCTTGCTGCTACCAGGTTATAAGATTCAGCCAGGCCCCAGCGCAATGTTGTATATCCACCAGTGCTGTGATCAAAATTAGCCGGACGCCAACGTTTTGCCGAACCATCATCATAATCAATCGGCTGATTCAAAATTGGGTAAGCCGGATATAACCCTCTATCAATAGCTACAGTGTAAATGAATGGTTTGAAGGCAGAGCCGGGCTGACGGCGAATTTGTGTAGCATGGTTTAAGCCATACATAAATTTATTATCACGACCGCCAACCATTGCTCTTATCTCGCCGGTCTTTGTATCCAGTGCGACAAAACCAACTTCAATTTTTTTCTCTTCGGTCTTAACAGAATCTAAAAATTTCTGATCTTTTATAATACGGTTATAAAAAGAACGCCTTTCTTCTTGAGAAGAAGCAGATTTATATTCGGGACGATTTTTAATTGCTTTATCAATTACATCCCCTAGAATTGAGCTGTATCTATTCCAATTCCAATTGTTATCAAATTGTTTTTGAAATCTATCTAAATGAACTTGAGCAGCTCGGTTTGCAATTTTTTGCATTCGGCTGTCGAGCGTTGTATAAATTCTTAATCCGCCTTGCTGTAGATCGAACCCATATTTATCTGCAAGCTTTTACATCCGCTGACGTATATATTCCAAAAAATGAGGAGCCATTGAACCATAAATTTTTTCTTGAACTTTCTTGTAAGAAAGTTTTATCCGTTCAACCTTCAGTCTTTCATAAGCCTCTTCAGTTAAAAAATCCTCGTCAACCATATTCTGCATAACAATATTTCTTCTGCGGAACGCATTATCGTATTTATTAAAGGGATCGTATCCACCGGGAGATTTAAGCAATGAAACCAAAATACCAGCGTCCGGTACCGAGAGATCTTTTACATCTTTATCGAAATATATTTTTGAAGCCATTGCCAGACCGTAAGCGCTTCTTCCAAAATATGATATGTTGAAATACATTTCCAAGATTTCGCGCTTAGTATATGTTTTTTCAATCTGTACAGCAGTTATCCATTCACGGATTTTTCGAATAACCGTTCCAACTCGGCTTTCATTTTTAGCTTTAAAACCATACAGGTTTTTTGCAAGCTGCATTGTAATTGTACTGGCGCCTTCTCTTCTGAATAGGACAACATTCTTAATCATTGCCTTAAGGAATCTTTGGAGATCAACTCCCCAGTGATCGTAGAAATTTTTGTCTTCGGTAGCAATTAAAGCATTAATTACATGTGGCGGAATGCTGTCTATACTTACTTCAACTCTGTTTTCCTTATAAAACTGACCAATCAATTCCCCATCTGCGCTGTAAACATTACTTGCGAGTTGCGCTTTAGGGTTTTCCAATTCTTCCAAAGAAACTAGTCCCTCGAAAACATAAAGGAAGAAAAGTACAGAGGCGATAATAAAAAGTATAGATGACCCAATAATAATATATCTTAGATTTTTCTTCTTCGGAGCTTTTGAATTCTTTAGCAACTGATTTGGTCTTTTGATATCCATTCTATTCCCAGTCTAAAATCTCAAAGTTATTTGTAAATTTTCCATAGCAAGGCTTTAATAGCCAAGTGCCAAGATTAATATAAGTACCGTTATTAAATTTTTCTATTGTCTTTCTATGCGAATGCCCAAAAACAACATAATCATAATTTTGATTTATAAGTAGTTTGGCGGTATCTAATAGCCCGCTAAACTCACCATAATCTTTTGTAGAAGTATAATCTCTACTAGCCTTACTCGAACCGCTTGCAATTTTGATCCCTAAATCGGGATGAATCATTGAATACAATCTCTGGATGAACTTATTTCGAAGAACCTTCTTAAGCATTTTATATCCACTATCGCCGGCCATCAGTCCATCTCCGTGAGCAATAAAAAACTTTTGGCCGTTAAGTTCAATCTTTATTTCATCTTCATAAACAACCGCTCCAATCTCCTTTTCAAAAAAATCTTTGTGAAGAAAATCGTGATTACCTATGATATAGTGAATTTTCTTGCCGGAATCTCTGTAAGAAGCAAGGGCTCCTAATGTTCTAAGAAATCCTTTTTGAATTACTCTTTTATATTCAAACCAGTAATCGAACAGATCGCCTACAATAAATAACTCATCACAATTATCATGAGCAAATTTCAAGAATTCAACAAGTTTTTTTTCTTTCAACTTTTCTTGTTCTTCATTCTGCAAGCCAAGATGAACATCGGATATAAAGAAATAGGTTTTCAAATGTTATTAGTCGTTCCTTGATTCAAAAGTTGCAAGCAGCCATTTATTCGGATCGAGAACAACTTCTTTAGGCTTGTTCTTGAGAGTGAAATAAAACCGCTGCTGCTTCTGGTTTATTGTAACAAATTTTGTTTCGCTTTCGCTTCCTTCATAAATGAATTTTAATTCCAACGGAAATTTATAAATATCGTAGCCATTTTGTAACTGTTCGGCGTTGAATACTAAAGAAATTTCCGCTCCATTTTTGTCGGTACTCCAGTCATAGGCAAGCTCAATTATTCCCTCTCCCTTATAAACCCACTGAGAAAAAAACTGACCTAGATTCTTTCCGCTAATTTTCTCGCATAATTTCTTGAAATCCGCTGTTGAAGCATTTCCATACTTATATTCTTTCAGATATTCCCTTAGTGATTTGAAGAAATGATCATCGCCAATTTCTCTTCTAAGCATGTGCAGAACCCAAGCCCCCTTGTTATAAACCAGATTACCAAACAAGGCATCGCCGGGACTATATAATGTTCCGCTGCCGAATGTTCCAAACTTAGCATTCATTGTGGATTGGAGTACAAGGGGGCCGGCGATTTTTTCCCAGTAGAGTGCTTCGGAATAAGTTGCAAATCCTTCGTTAAGCCAAATATCTTTCCAAGTTTTTGGACCAACTGCATTACCCCACCAGTGGTGAGCAAGTTCGTGGACGAGCATATCTGTAAAAAATTTATGTCCTCCCACAAAAGTAGATCCTATTCCGGTTAAAGTTTGATGCTCCATCGCGCCGTTTTGCCAAAGAATTTCCGCAACGCTATACTTTTCCTTTATGAACGGGTAAGCACCGAATATTTCTTCAAACACTTTTATGTATTGAGGATGATCGCCAAAATCTTTTTTCGCGTTTTCCAAATCGCTTTCAAATACATAATAAGAAAGATTGAGTGAATCCTTTGTTATCGACTGATACTTCTGCGAAAATGATTTGTACTTACCGGAGTAAATTGCAATCAAATATGTGGAGATAGGATAAACCGTTTTCCAGTGATAAGTTTTTCTGCTTCCG
>JBHEKZ010000508.1:0-4095 GCA_041859025.1 Melioribacteraceae bacterium
ATTGAAATATCATTCAAAACTTCGGTACAAATGAAAACAGCTTTCTTACATAATCTCTCGTCAGCTTATTTTAAGCCTCATAAATTTCTTACTAACAAATAATTTCCACTCAAACAAAGAGAACAAAATGGAAAAAGAGAAAAAGATTTCACCAGACCAAAGCAATCAATTAAGCAGAAGAGAATTTATTGCTAAAACGGGAATGGCCGCTGCGGCTTTTACAATTTTGCCAAGCGGTTTATATGGTTTTAACAGAAAATCGCCAAATGATAAGCTGAATATTGCTGTTGTCGGAATTGGCGGCAAGGGTAATTCGGATGCAAGAGCATGTGCCGGAGAAAATCTAGTCGCATTCTGTGATGTTGATGAAACATTAAATCCAAAATTAAAAGCTGATTTCCCGGATGCTGTTTTCTATAAAGATTATAGAGTAATGCTTGAGAAGCAAAAAAATATCGATGCAGTAGTTATTTCTACTCCGGACCATACACACGCAATTATTGCAATGGCTGCAATGAAAGCCGGTAAACACGTTTTTGTTCAGAAACCTTTGACACATACAATTTACGAAGCGAGAAGATTAGCCGAAGTAGCTAAAGAAAAAAACCTTGTTACGCAGATGGGCAATCAAGGTCATGCCGGCGAAGAGGCCCGTTTATTAAATGAATGGATTGCTGACGGTGCTATCGGAGATATAAACGAAGTTCATGTTTGGACAAACAGACCAATCTGGCCGCAAGGTGATTTGAAACGCCCAACAGAAAATCCCGCAGTACCAAGTACACTTGATTGGGATTTATTTTTAGGACCGGCTCCGCTTCGTCCTTATAATCCGGATATTCATCCTTTCAACTGGCGAGGCTTCTGGGATTATGGTACCGGTGCTCTTGGCGATATGGGAGCTCATTTTATTGACCAACCATTCTGGGCTCTCGATTTAGGTCATCCTCTGACTGTTCAAGCTTCTTCAACTAAGTTCAATGAAGACTATTATCCTCTTTCATCAATGGTTACATATCAGTTTCCTGCTAGAGGAAATAAACCGCCGGTTAAATTAGTTTGGTACGATGGTGGATTAATGCCTCCCCGTCCGGAAGAATTGGAACCGGGAAGAAAAATGGGTGACGATGGCGGCGGAGTTCTTTTCTACGGCTCCAAAGGAAAAATTATGCATGGTACTTACGGAACTGGTGTTAGATTAATTCCGGAAACCAAAATGCAAGAATATGTGCGCCCGGGAAAAACTATTCCCCGCTCACCGGGAATTCAACTTGAATGGATTGAAGCGATTAAGAAAGGCACAAAGAGCACAACAGATTTTTCATATTCCGGTAAATTAACCGAAGTAATGCTGCTCGGAAACATTGCGATAAGAATGCATGATAAGAATACAGTACTTGAATGGGATCCGGTTAAAATGGAAATTACAAACTTGCCTGAAGCTAATCCTTTTATGCATGTTCAATATAGAAACGGCTGGTCTTTGGAATAAGAGAGAATAAATGACATCAGAAAAAAACTTAGATAGAAGAGAATTCATAAAAGTTTCTTCAACAATCGGCGCCGGCTTAGTTCTGGCGCCTTACATAATTACCTCAGCTAAAGTTGATAAAAACAAGCCTCTTAATATTGCCTTGATCGGATGCGGCGCGCAAGGACAAGCTCTCATCAATGCTTGTTTGAAAATTCCCAATATCAGATTCAAAGCTGTGTGTGATATTTGGGAATCCTACAATCAGCAAAGAGTTTTTCGTCTACTTGAAAAGTATGGCCACAAACTTCGTGCTTATGTTGATTACGAAGATATGCTGAATAAAGAAAAAGGTTTGGATGCCGTTCTTATTGCATCTCCCGATTTCTGGCACGCGCAGCACGCTGTTGATTGCATGGAAGCCGGCCTGCATGTTTATTGTGAAAAAGAAATGTCCAATACTCTTGAAGGCGCAAGAAAAATTGTTCAAGCAGCTCGCAGAACAAAAAAACTTTGCCAGATTGGTCATCAGAGAAGAAGCAATCCTTATTATATACATTGTTACAGGAGAGTTATTAACGAAGCTGGTTTGCTAGGGAAGATTACTACGATTAACGGACAGTGGAACAGAGCGGTTCAACCGGATAACGGCTGGCCGGATGGAAAAGCTATTCCACTTGCTACATTGAAAAAATATGGTTTCGAAAATATGCATCAGCACCGCAACTGGCGCTGGTACAGAAATCTTGGCGGCGGACCAATTGTAGATTTAGGCTCTCATCAAATTGATATTTACAGCTGGTTCCTAAATGCTAATCCAATTTCTATTATGGCTAGCGGCGGAACAGATTACTATGATAAGAACACTCACCAATGGTACGATTCTGTTTTAGCAACATTCCGTTACAAAACTAAGAATGGTGTGGTTAGAGCTTTCTACCAAACTATAACAACAAACAGCAGTCAAGGTTATTACGAAAGCTTTATGGGAGATGCCGGTTCCTTAACAATTTCCGAATCTGCCGGACGGGTTGGTATTTACAAAGAACCCGCAGCACCGAGCTGGGATGAATGGATAAAGAAAGGAATTGTTGAATCGCCGACAAGCGATGCACCTGCCGCGGCCCCATCAGTAGTTTTGGATGCTAGAGAAACTGTAGCTCCTCCTAAACACACATTGCCGGTAAAGTTTAACGATCCGTATCATAAGCCCCATCTTGAAAACTTTTTTAATTCTGTTAGAGGTCTGGAAAAATTAAACTGTCCGCCGGAAATTGGTTATGAGACTGCCGTAACAGTTCTTAAAGTGAATGAAGCCGTGCAAGCTAAACGGGAAGTGAAACTCAGTCCATCAGATTTTAAGATTTAGCCATGAAACATTTCTCAAACTATTCCAAAACTACTGCGATAATATTTCTGGCTATATTCTTTTCTATTGGCTTAACGATCTTTACTCAACAAAACAAGATTGGTGATTTAAGAGACGGCAGCAGATCAGTTCCAGTTCATTTAATAAAATTATTTGACGCTGACAGCGTACTTGTTTTAAAGAATGACAATCCGCTTCTTCCCTTTTCGACAAAATATACTTGCGGCGAATGCCATTCATATGAAGTAATCAATAAAGGTTTTCATTTCAACGCCTCCAATCCAAAAGTTAAACCGGGAAGAAAAAGCGAACCATGGATTTATGTTGACTGGAGAAACTTAACAGTAATTCCGGTTTCCGAAAGAAAATGGAAAGGAACTTATTCTCCCTCGGTTCTAGGAATTTCCTCCTTCAAATTTTTGGATTTGTTTGGGACTCATTATCCAGGAGGCGGAAGCGGCGAAACAGACAGCCTGCAAAGTCCGGATGATTTCTTCCGTTGGGAAGTTTCCGGAAAGCTTGATGTAAATTGTCTCGCCTGCCACGACGCAAATCCCGAATATGATCCGGCCGAATATTCTGCACAGATGCAGAAGCAGAATTTCAAATGGGCTGCTGCTGCCGCAAGCGCAATCGCCGAAGTGAAAGGCAACGCTTCAAAGATGCCCGATAATTTCGATGTTTATAATTCTTTGACCTATGCGGATGTTGATAGAAGAACAACAGCTCCGCCTAGCATAAGTTATGATCAGGCTAAATTTAACGACAACAACCAGATCTTTTTTGATATAACTAGAAAAGCAAAAAAAGAACGATGCTACTATTGCCATTCCAGTGTTACATATCAAGCTGAAAATTATAATCAGTGGGATGAAGATGAGGATGTACATCTTCAAAAGGGAATGACATGTGCAGACTGTCACCGCAACGGGATCGATCATGATATGATTCGCGGATACAGAGGTGAGGCTGCCGATAAGAATAATTTTAGAGTTGCTTCATTTTCATGCAAAGGATGCCATCTGGGAAATGGAGAAGCAAAAGTCGGAAAGAATGGCGCTCCGGTTCCTCTTCATAAGGGCATCCCGGCAATCCATTTCGATAAGCTTGAATGTACTGTCTGCCATTCCGGTTCTTTGCCTAATGATAGAAGCAGTTTAGTAAAGACTTCGCGTGCGCATAAGTTGGGAATTAGAAAATCCAACAAGCAAGGGGATTACTTTCCGCACATACAGACTCCGGTTTATGTAAGAAA
>JBHEKZ010000013.1:0-2662 GCA_041859025.1 Melioribacteraceae bacterium
TGATTTGAGGAACAAAGAATCGGTGATCAAAGCAATAAAGGAAACCGCCGATTGTGCAGCTTTTATTCTCTTAGATGATTCCGGAAAATCCCGCTGCGATTATAATCTGACAGAAGGAAAGTGGTACGATTACGAGCCGCCATGGCATACCGGGCAATTAATTTATTCGTTAGTTGATGCTTACAAAATCACTGGTAACAAAAAATATTTACAAAGAGCCGAGAAAGCTGGAGATTGGTGGTGCTCACTTCAAATCAAAGATCATCCAAAGTTAAAAGGTATGCTAAAGGCAATTCACGGAGATGGAATTGACAATATCGTATTTGCTACAATAACTGATGGAACCGGCGGACTTTTCAGGCTATACGAAGCGACAAAAAATAAAAAATATGCTGATGTTCCTACATCAGCCGGCGAATGGATGTTGAATAATATGTATGTGCCGGAACATAAAGTATTCTACGATAATGTAAATCCCGCCTCCAGTGAAGTTATGAAAACTTATAGTCCTTTCTGGCCGGAGAAAAAAGAACAAACACTTTATGATGTTGCCAGACCCAATAACGAAGGTTCTCTTTACAGAGACATGTTTCTTTACACTAAGAATGAAAAGTACAAGAAAATATTTGTTGAGCTTTGCGAAAGTTTAGTAGAGAAGCAAGACGAATATGGTCTCTGGATGCAGTTTATGCCGAACAGTTCTAAGGATGGAACTTTTCATCCTCGTTTTAATCTTTGGTATGCGGAATCCTTAATTGATGGATATGAACTTACCGGCGAAAAAAAGTTTTTGGAAGCTGCTGTGAAAACTATGCGTACTTACCAAAAGGCAATGCTAAAGGATGGAACTTTCTACTATGTGAATTACCTCGATGGAAGATATAATGAAAATTCCGTTACCGGTTCTGCTACTGCCTTCAGTGGAATATTGTGGATAAGACTTTTGAAACTTGGTGTCGGTGAAGAATTCGCTCAAAGCTTAGAAAAGGCTGCTGAATGGGTAGTGAAAAATCGATTCTCAGTTAATCATCCGGATAAAAATCTAAGAGGCGCAGTGATTGATACTAGAACTAGAAGAAAGAAAGGAAATATTTGGATAACACAACGCGATGTTGGTACTTCATTCGGTCTAAGATTTCTTTGCGACTATTATAATTATAAGTATGGTAAAAACTAAGAGATGAAAATTAATTCCTTGTTCACATTGTGTGGTGTATTTACCATTGGACTTCTGCTGAATGCAGCTGTTTCTGCTCAAACTAATAAATATTATGTCTCGCAAAACGGAAGTGATCTTAATTCCGGTTTAAGTATTTCTAAACCTTTCCAAAATATTACTACTGCAATCAATTCCGCTTCTGCTGGAGATACTGTTTTTGTTCTTCCGGGTATTTATAAAAGTATTACTAAAATAAATGAGAAATATGGGCTGCCGGAAAAGCCAATTGTAATTATTGCTTTTTATTCTAATTCTGAAAATTATCCTGTAGTTGATGGTGGTGCTACATCTCCGGGATTGGATTTGAATTATGACTGGATGCATATCAATAATTCATCTTGGATTGAAATAGTAAAAATTAAATTTCGTAATGGTTGGACCAATCCAATTCATGTAAATAACTCTTCCTACATATCTTTTAAGCGATGCGAATTTTACGGAGGGAAAAGGGTAATAAATGTCAGCGGCGCATCAGCTCATCATATTCTTGTTGAAGAATGCTTTTGGGACCAAGGTGGAGAATTACTTTGGAAATTAGTAAGTGATGAAAAGGGAGTAGATGCATGGACTTCTATGCACCACGAAAGTATGTCTTACTTCAACGGTTCTTTGATTGATTTTAGCGGTTCCGGCGGATCAATTGTTATTCGAAAAAATAAGATTATCAATTCTTTTAATGCACTAAGATGGAGAGGGCAACAAGGCTACGATACAAACATCGAGATTTATGATAATGAAATTGTTCGCGCCCGTGACAATGATTTTGAACCCGAATATTATTCTTACAACCTTCACATCTATCATAACCGTTCTCACAACGTTCATCGCACTCTTTCTGTTGATAATCTTAACGGGGGAAACATTTTTTACTATGGGAATATTATTACAACAGAAAATGATGAATGGACAAAAAAAGTTTGTACCGGATTCTGGAAAATTTATGGTAAGGAACGAAATGTTACTTCTCCGATTTATGCGTTTAATAATAGTTTCTTTGGAGTTGGGCGAGCTCTGCGTGCAGAACAAAATATGATTCACTTCAATCATTTTAATAATGCTTATTTCTTTACACGTGACACAAGCTGGCTTTTCAGCAAATGGGAAGAGAGCAATAGATTTGATTACGATATTTCAAACACCGGCTGGCCGGAATTATTTAAAATTCATGATCAAGAGAAACATGGTAAAGCAGAAGATATAAAATATCGAAATGCAGACATGAGGGATTTGCGATTGAAGCCAGATAGTCCCGGAATTGATGCCGGAATCACAATGTATTTCAAAGAATTCGATTGGACACAGAAGTACTCGGGTAAAGCGCCAGATGTTGGTGCTTACGAAGGTGAACAATTAGCCGATGGACCGCCATTCCGTTTCATGCTTCCCGAAGGAATAACAACCGAATACAACGAAAAGCCTAGAATAGTAAAGTATGATATAGAA
>JBHEKZ010000395.1:0-3605 GCA_041859025.1 Melioribacteraceae bacterium
TTCTGGGCTCTAAAACTTCAGCATAGATTGGTCTATCCCAAGTTGCTACTTTTAAGGTATATCCTGTAGGAATTTGTGCAGTAAGAGGTAAATTGCCACGTAAGGTATGAACTTTATAAGTTTCTTCCGGTTTAATTTCTCAGTTAAAATTCATTCCAAAAACTTCTTTAAAGAAATCCCAGCCTCTCCACTTACCCTCATCAGAAAACGTAGCTGGTCCGCCTGTCGCAAATATGCTACCGCCATTTTCTACATAACGCTTTAAATGCATAATCTCTTTATCGCTAAGCGATTTTGCACCGGGTAATACTATTAATTTATAATCATAATGCTGGCCTAGTTCAATTGTTTGATCCGAGATGATATCATAATTCATCTTGGCATTTTTAATTTTTTCTTTCCAACTGTTAACGTTTTCTTGAAGCCAAGTACTGCCTGGCTCCAGCATTATTTCTGTGTACTTAGAATATAAAATTGCAGCTTTTTCCTTTTTATCAGTACTCAAAAAACTAAGGTTTTCTTTTGTGGGGAGAATTTCCTTAATCTCATAATTACCATATATATTCTTAATAATTAAGAGAAACACGAGTGTACCCGTGATTAATAATACTAGCCCACTAAGAAAAATTATAAGATAATTAACTCTTAGTCCTTTGGCTGCTTCTCTTATCGCCACCTTAAATTATCCTCTTGTTTGCGCTCTTGCTTAGTAGGTTCTACATAACCTTCATTTGTATAACGCATAAATTTTCCTTTGGCAGCTTTTCTTTCCTGTTCATATTGTTTTGGTTGCTCACCTGTTGGTCTCTGGTAACGTGTTTCGTTATAGTTTGAAGGCGCATTGCCTACAAATGTTGGACGTAACTCCGGTCCACGGGAGTAATCATCTTGAGGAACATAAGATTGCTGTCTCTGTGATTCATAACCATATTCTTGCTGTGGAATATCAAACGTCTTGCGGTCACCGGGAGTTACAATTCTTTGTTCAGTAACTAACGGTGCCGGCGCAACAAGTTCGGCCGGGATAGCAGAAGGCTGAGCGGCAGTTGCAGTAACACCTTTCCTTTCTCGGATTTTATATAAAATGTATGCGCCAACAGAGAGCATAAACGTGGATATTGTTGCTACAAGAATGATTAAAGAAAGAATTGGAATTAGTTCCATTTTTTACCTCTTCTGAGATCTAATAGTTTATTTAGCACCTTGCGGTGAAACTTTACTTGCATTTTGCGCAAAGCCAGTTCGCTCAAGTTTTCCCCATGTCATACTGACACCAAGGAATTCCTCAATAGTAGCCATTGCTTTGGTAACATCAATTAAAAGAATAAATATCATACGATAAATTATTGCATAAGGAACTAACCTAAATTCCTCTTTTTCGGCTGCGATACAATAAACCGCCGCCATCAAATCAAGAACGGCTATTCCAATCCACCAAAGGAATATAAAACTAGAAAGTCCGTAAAATAACGCTACAATTATAAAGTATAAATTAACGAAGATATTCATTGCTGGCCAGATTAGTGCTTCATAAAACATCTGCCAGAGAATTACACTGTTGTTAAAATTAACGGTTGGATTAAATAAGTATTTTTTATGCTTACGAATGGCTTGTAATATTCCTCTAGTCCAACGATATCTTTGCTTTAATAATTGATAAATTGTTATTGGCGCTTCGGTGAATGCAATAGCATTCGGCTCATAAACTATCTTCCAGCCGGCAGCTAAAATTTTCAAGGTAACATCAGCATCTTCTGCAAATGTATCACTAGAATAAAATCCCGCATCCTTAAAAGCACTCTTCCTAAAAATTCCAATTGGTCCGGGAATGATATTTACCATTTGAACAAAACCTTGAGCACTACGAGCCATGTTCAAACCTTCCAAATATTCCAATGCTTGAAGGTCAGTCAGTACTCTTTTTCTATTCTGAACTTTAACATTACCTGCAACAGCTCCAACAGCCGGATCAATAAAATGTCTAACTGCCATTTTAAGAGTATTTTCGCTTAACTGAGAATCACCATCCATGCAAAGAACAAACTGCGCTTCCGAATATTGAATACCTGCATTAAGTGCTTTGGCTTTTCCGCCGTTTGGTTTATTTATAAGAGAAACCTTTATTAAACCTGAAATTCCCTTCTGATATCCTACTAATGTCTCTGCTACTACAGAAGTATCATCAGTTGAACCATCGTTCACAATAATAATTTCGTAGTTGGAGTAATCTAATTCTAAAAGAGACTCAATTGAACTTCTAAGAACTTTTCCTTCATTAAACACTGGAACTATTATTGACACAAACGGAAAATAGCCATGCTTTTCTTCAACAGTATACCTGGTAATATAAAAATATGCCATAAAAAGAGTAGCAAAGTATCTTATAAGTAAGATGAAAAGGAAGATTACTAATGAAACAATGGATGAATAAACGAAAAGTCCGCTCCAACTTAGAACGGTCAAAGGTAGAGTTAAAAAAATTGTAATAATGAGCAGAACAGAAAAAACACCGGAGATAATTATAGTTCTAATTTGTTCAGAACCTACATTTCTTTTGGGTGGTTTAACTTCCCTATTATCTAAAGCAATTTGGTATTTCTGTTTGTTCATATTCATTCTAATTTATACTCTGAACTAATTAAAATTTCAAAATGAATGCCAATGTAAACCTTCGTTTTTTCTCAAAAATTCAAACAATAATATTTAACAACTGTACCATCGGTAAACAATTCTGGCATTATGCATCAGAAAGAAACAAACTCGAAGTGAATATAATCGAATTATTAAATTATTGCAAGTTAATAAGTTAAGTGCAAAATCTAAAGAATGATTACAACAAAAACCTGTAACCTATTCTTATTTAGTAAAACCTAATTAGTAAACTTAGAGTAAGCATCCATTAAAGCATCAAAAAGAAATGATGCTACTTTTGAACCGCCCAGTTGAGTAAAATGAGCATAATCTTTCAATGCTAATGCCGGCGATGCATTCACCCAATCATCCATTGAATCTTTCCCCCCCATCATCTCGGCTAGATTCCAAAAAGCTATACCCGTTTTTTCAACAATCTTTTTTTGAGCATCTAGCAATAAAAGAACATCTGGATTTGTCACAAATCGAGAACCAACTTTTTGTGTTCTATCTGATGAACTAACTAGCAAAAAACTCGTATTTGGAAAAGCTTTCTGATACTTCTTTATAACATTGACCATTTTATTTTCATACACTGTAAAAACGCCTTTGTTTGGAGAAGAAACATTTGCGCCAAAGGAAAGTATTATTAAATCGTAGTGAAGATTTTCATTGTACTGAGCGAGAAGGTCATCCGGGATATCTCCTAATGAAGTGCCATTGTTTCCTCTCATTGGAAAGTTATCAATATAGACTCCGTTTCCTACAGATTCTAAGCTAACACCATACATTTGGGGACTTTTACCCGAGATAAACTTCATGTAAAATTTTTTAGAATTTCCTTTAGCTTTGATTTGCAATTCGTGCAGCTCACTTCCAGATTCCAATGTTTGCGTAATCATTTGCGAGCCATCAATCGAATACTGTATAGTCGAAGTTTTATCGGCAGAACTGTAATATACTTTTACAAGATT
>JBHEKZ010000471.1:0-3206 GCA_041859025.1 Melioribacteraceae bacterium
TGATTTGAATCTTTGGCATCCCAAAGCAAAACTATTTTTTCGGTGGCAACAATACGTTTTTGACCAGAATAAACCAAACTCATATCCGGCGTGTAAACATATAGATCTGCGGTAGCGCCGCCATTTAATGTAGCCGGCAAATACAAATATTGATGCTCGGAATACTTAAATGGCTGCGGATATGGATATGAAGATGTTTCTACCGAAACTTGATTTGGATTAAGCGGGATATCGTTCAATACATTTGTTTCGGCTAAAAGAGTTAAATCGGAAGCGGAAATTTTTGAGTAGTAACTATTTGTCAATTTTCTAAAACCGGTATTTGCTGATGAAGAAAGTGAGTAGTCTAACAAAATTGAGGTTGAGGGAGAATTGACTGAGCTCTGTACATCCACGTTTGAGATGATAGAAAATAATCTATTATTGCCATCTATAAATTCATAAAAATTATTTGTTATCGGAGAAGTATAAATTTTTAATGTTGTAGTTGGCTTAACAAATTCTGTTGCCATTGCCGTTTTTACCAAGGGATAATTTGCTGCTTCCTCAAAGTAACTTCTGGGAACATATCTACTGCCGGTAAAATAACACCACAAACCAAATAGATTGAACTCGACTTTGAGTGAAGTATTATGTCTTGCAAGCACAGTTGAAAATGCTTCAACTGCTCTCATATTCTTCATTTCTTCCCAAACTTCTTTAATTACTTCTGCACCGAGCCTATCATTTAAAAAAATATTCCAGATTGCTAACCCATATCCACTGAACGAAGAGATGGTTTTCCCCAAATTATTGAAATAAGAACTGATGTAAGAGTAATAATCATTCACTTCATCAAAAACAAACTCTTCCATCGCCGTAGATGTCGCTTCGTGATAAAAGCTATCTGCCGGTCTGTAAATATAATTTCCCATTTGAATAGCATGGTGGAGTTCGTGTGCGATCGTAACTCGTGCGGCCGCTATTCCATTTGTCGAATAACCCGATCCGGAAAAGTCATTATCCATGATAACGTAAGTAGTATATCTATCTCCTCCTAATTCTTGCTCTGGATAGGTAGACCCATATTCATCACCGGCAAGATTTTTTAAATATATATCATAAAGATTATCACCGCCAGCACCATAATCAGCCGGCGGGGCGGAATATTTCAAAATATTTACTTCATAGTTATAAGATGAATCAGCAGCTTTAGCAAATTCTTTAAGATCATATCCCGGTATACTATAACCCGACTTATCAAAATGTATTCTAAATTTACCGGAAGGTGTAACAAAGCTTGTATCTGTAGAAGGTCTTTGCAATAACTGAGTTAATACCGACTTCTGCTTTGCCGTGAAATTATTGAAATTCAGTTTGATGTTACTCACCAAGCTGGTGCTGCATTTTACCGGTTCCGTACCTTCAGATTGCACCGTTGGTCTTGTTGGATCATGAATACCTTTAACTCGTAAAAATTCCGAATAGAGCGAATCCAAATTCTGAGCTGTTAGTGTGCCGCATAGCATTATAAGAAGAGAAAAAAGTTTCTTCATAAATATTTTTTTATTGTTAATGAATTATTAATACTGTTAGAATAGATCAAATATTTGTTCTTCCCATGAAGCGTGGTAACAAAATAGTCATTGATCCCTTCCGATTCAATCGGGAGAATTGTTTTGGTACTCTTTTCCTTTGGGTTCAACTCGGCAAGGCCTTTTTTTGAATCAGAAAAAGTGTAAATCAAAGCATTAGTGTTATAGATTGAATATCTAAGAGGAATAGTTGATCGGAATAATTCTTTAGTTTCATACCGTATATTTTTTTGATCGTTAAAAAAATAGAGAACAGATTTCTTATTAAAAGAAAGAAGCGCCGCTGCCGGCTTAGTTCTATTTAACAACTCATCCATAGAAATCATTCTCGATTCGATCAGCTCATCATCTTTTAATTCAAATGTTAAGCGCGGTATTCTCTCTATCTCCTTCTTATTAAAAACAATCTTCACCAAATCAACATTACTACCATATCGAACAAGCGCATAGACGTCTTTATAAACGCTAAAATTGAAGGTGGCGTTTTCTACATTCGTTGCTATTTGATATGTATTAACAATTGGCTGTTTAAAGTTTCTTAGCTCAAACTCCTGTAGCGAAAGGATCTTATTGTTAAGAGTTAAAGCGCAAATATTGAGCCGGTCTGTAAGGCGATCACTAACAAACTTTACTTCTTTAATCTTATTAGATGTATAAAATACTTGTCTGCTGGTTTTATTGTTCTCTAGATTGAAGCGCAATACTTCAATTACTTTATTACCTTTTTCATATCCAATAAATGTAACAACATTCTTCTTTGTGTCATCAATTAAAAGAGCATTGGGATTTGTAGAAATTGGTAATGTGTAAAATGTACGAAACAGATTTCTTCTTTCGCTCAATCCAAACTTTAGAGTATTGCTTCCCGCATCAATAAATGCAATTTCTTTATAGCGGTCTTTATTGTAATCGAAAGCTTGCAAATATACCTCACCCTCGTGTAAAGAAAGATCGAATGAATCATCTTGCATCGTAAGAGAGCTAATCAGAAAAACCTTTCCATCGGAAGATAGAGAAACCAGTTTACGCCCTCCTCTATCTACATAAGATGAAAGTGCTTCAAGGTTATTCTTTTTTATGTAGCAAACAGGCGGATAATATGAGTTGCCAGATTTTGCGAAAGCAACTAGTAATTTTTCTTTTGCTTTGTTAATGTATGAAACGTCATTCAGGCCATCGCCGTTGTAGTCAAAAACAGAATATTTAGAAATTCCTTCAACTGAGGGGAAAAGGATTCGCTTTTGAAATGAGGAAACCGAATCTCCAAGCAGAATTTCAAGTTTATTGTTCTTTATATATGCGAGATCTGTGAATCTGTCAGAGTTAAAATCGAGCGCTTGGAATTCGCTCACTTCACTTCCAAGACCAATTGATCGGGATTCCTCAAAGCTGCCGCTTAAATCATTGTTATATAGAACTATTGAATTTGAGATTAGATCGATTGCCGCTATGTCCGAAACTCCATCGTAGTTAAGATCCACAAAAACAGCCGACGAAAAAATTTTTCCCTTAATTCTTTCTGTTTCAGTCAGTCTTCTGTTCTTTTCACTACAAACCACAAGACCATTTATACCAGCTCCCGCTAATAAAATATTGGTAGAGTAATCACTTGCCTTTCCAACATCTACTGTT
>JBHEKZ010000118.1:0-2577 GCA_041859025.1 Melioribacteraceae bacterium
ATCATAATGATGTTTTCCAATAATATTTTTTTCCTTGACGTTATAATCTTGTAAATATTTTTGACTCACATATATATAGTTTAGTTCTCTATCATGAACAGCAACTGCACTTCGTGTATGTTCGATTATGTATTTCATTAAATCATGTGAATGCAACATTGATTTTTCAGCTGTTATTTGATCTGTGATATCTTGTAAGAAAACATAAAAAATATTTTCTGAGGACAAATAATTAATGCTGACATCGACATCAATAATTTCTCCGTTTTTACATCTATGTTTGCTTATAAATCTTTCCTTACCTTTGATCATTAGCCTTTCTATTCGTTGCTTTACCTCTAAAGGTGAGTCAACTACTTCAACATCATTGACAGACATACTTAGAAGCTCATCTCTACTATATCCAATAAGGTTACAGTAGGACTTATTCACTTCTATGAAGTTGCCGTTGATATCGACTATCCAAAAACTATTCAAGGCATTTTGTAAAATCATTGTATTCAATTGATCTTGTCGTTTCTTTTCTTTTTCTAATCTTTTCCTCTCTGAAATGTCTCTAAATGTGCCCATTATGCAATGTTCACCATTATAATTAAAACTTGATGCCAAAACTTCAACTTGGACTTCACTCCCATCTGATCTTACTATAATATTTTCAATTGGAGTAGTTGCTTTTTCATTTTTTGTTTCTTCAACATGTTGTTGAAAAGAATTGTCAGTGAACGTAGTATCTTTTCCGGGATGTAGCTTGGAATGGTGCATCCCAATAATTTTATCGATGGGCATTAAAAGTAAATTACTTGCAGCATTATTTGCATCTATGATAATCCCACTATTAATATTTGCAATTATCATTGCGTCTGCAGCATTATCAAATATGCTTCTAAATTGATCTTTACTATCCAATAATGAACTGAAGTCATTTTGGCTATCTGATGTTTTTCTACTTTCCCTCATACTCACACCAACTTTTTACAATTTAGTCTAGTAGCTTACTGATATTAATTGGACTAAAAATATTTTTAACTTGCTAACCACTACGTAGGAAGTAAAATAACATCTTTTTATCCAATTAGAAACAGGGGCATGCATCTTCTTAACATAGTTGTAGGTATTCAAAATCTCATTCGCTTAAGAAACGCCGATTACAACTCGAAATCGATACTCTTACTTTTCACAAATTAACTTTCTAAAACATATTGTGATCAAATCTCTTCTCAGTTTCTTCAATACTCGGTATCAGTTATGGTTGAAATTGTTTTCTTATGAAAGCAGCTAGAGATCACTTATTCTTTTCGTTACTGAAGAAAACCTTCTCTGGGGTTGAACAAAGATTCACCTGAAACGAGAGAAGATCAAGTAATAGGGAGAATCGATAGAGTTGCTGTAGCTAACGGTCTGCATACCTACTATTTTAGAGAAGCTACGTAAGTAATCCGATCCAATTTATCCCCGATCAAGTCTTAACGAGCTAAGGAATATCCATATATATTTTCAATAAAATCTCTTCTCTATGCATTTTTTCTTAGGATTATTAGGTTGGGATCCTATTTGGCGGGACTCTCTTCCGCTAAAAATAAGTTAAGACCTTAAGTTAATAGAGCAATTTTTGCCGTGTTTTGAATATTGAATAGAGACACAATTGCAATTCTTTGTCCAGATTTTACTTTTGTTACTTTTCCGCCAACTTATTCAACAATACCAGCTATTTCGTGACCTATTGTAACCGAATAAGAAACTCAACTATCTGAGACCCTATTCCACCAGTTGTAAAGTAGTGTACATCAGATCTGCAAACACCAACTGTTTTTATTCTATTGAATACATCAGTATCATTAATTTTGGGATTTGCAACTTCCTTTATTTCGAATTGTCTGATACCAGTTAGTTGGACTGTTTTCATTCGTTCCTCGAAATATTTTATGAAGCGGGAATAGCAGAACTATTCCCGCAGTTGTCTTATATATACATGTTGATTAGTTGCTCGAACTTTTCTTGTTTACCGCTGATTTGCTTTGGTTCACCATTCTTTGCTGCAATTTTGCACAAATCAACTAAGCCCAACTTTCCACTTTCGAATGCAACGCCATCTCCGTTTTCAAATGATGCATATCTATCTGCGCGCATTTTCTTATAATCAGATTGAGTTAATATCTTTTCTGCAATAATTAAAGATCTAGCAAATGCATCCATTCCAGCTATATGAACTATGAATAAATCTTCCGGATCGGTAGAGTTTCTTCTAACCTTGGCATCAGAATTAACACCGCCTTTTCCAAAGCCGCCAGCTTCCGCTATTACCAACATTGTCTCTACTAACTCAGAGTTTCCCATTTTGTATTGTCAGTTTTGTTTTAGATTATGAATAATATTTTATGCAAAAGATTCGTAAGAATAAAGTAAGATAAAGATTTAAGTTACAGCTGCAACTATCAGCAATTCTATCTTTTGTAAGAATTAAAAACTGAAGATAGAATCGAAACTTAAAAGTTGCATAAAGGAAGATTCCGCAATAACAGTTCAATATTATATGATAATATCCTAACATTGGGTTATCATGAATTTTGTACGAACATT
>JBHEKZ010000240.1:0-3514 GCA_041859025.1 Melioribacteraceae bacterium
AATTGTGCTTAATAGTGAATCACGAGAACCAATTCCATTTGTAAATATTAGAATTGTAGGAACCACTCAAGGAACTTCTTCTAATACCGAGGGAAAGTTTCTATTAAGCAGCGAAGAAAGAAGTTTGAAGCTCGCTTTCACTTCAGTCGGATTCAAAAAACAGACTATTGATGTTAACTTGACTAGCAGTGAGTTTCTGAAAATCGAGCTGAAACCGGAACCAATAAACTTTGCGGAAATTGTAGTAGGTCAGAGTGAAGGCCCGGCTTATGCGGTTGTTAGAGAGGCCATCAAACGTAAAAAGCAGAATCATGCAGGATTATCAACACTCGAATACAATTTCTACTCAAAAAATGTTCTAAAATCTGACAGCGCAGTTTCAATGGTTTCTGAAAATTACTCTACCGGTTATCTTAGAATTGGGGTTAAAGAAAAAGTACTTGTTAAGTCGATTCATGTTACAGAGAATGAAAAGAAAAACAACATGGCGCTTGGAGTGAATCTTTTGGAAAAGCACTGTATTGATTTCTCCGAAAATGAACTTGAGCTTGCCGGCAGCAAAGTTTATTTACCTCTTATGGATGATGCTTTCAGCTATTACGATTATCATCTATTTAAGACTTCTCAAACTGAAGAGGCTCGTGATTTTTACATTGATGTAATTCCGAAATCGAAAATCCAGCCTTTAATGGAGGGAACAATTGTTATTGAGGATTCTACTTTTTCACTGAAACGTGTTACACTGAAAGCGAATGCCGGTGTTCGTATTCCTTTCGTAAATGATTTTACTGCTGAATTCGATCAGAAACTGGAACGTTTTGATAAATATTGGCTCCCTACATATTTCAAATCGGATTTTAATCTGAAAATGAATTTTAGCAATCTGATAACTACCGGCACCATCTCCACAAATACGATTGATGTTTTCACCGAGTATAAGATTAATCCGAGCATTCCAGATACAATCTTCAAAATGAGAAGTTCAATTTCAAAACAAGATTCGGATACTACTCATAAAAATATTATTAAGCCGCAAACGCTAACGCGGACTCAGATTGATTCGTTACGTCCGATTCCTCTAACCTTGAACGAAGAAAAAGCTTACAGCGATTTAGATAGTTCGAAGAAATTTATCAAGCAAGTAAAGTTCGGAGGTGTATTTGGCGGTTTAGCAAATGACGCGGTTAAAAACGCCGATAACGATAAGAAGGAAAGCGGATTCTGGAATTATTTTGGCGACGCGGCTAAGTATTTGCGCTTTTTAAAAGTTGAGGATAATAGAGTAAATGGGGTATTAGTTGGGCTGACGTACAGCAATTTAACTTGGCAGAAAGCATCATTTAGCGGTTGGGCCGGTTACGCACTTGGAAGGAAACAAACTGAAGGCAGCATATCAGCCTCATATTCATTGAGTAAAATGTTCGTAGATAAAGTAGAGGTTGCGTATTCGAATTGTGCAAGAAATATTTCGCTGCTGGATCCTTACCCGCAATTTCTAAATTCTGCTAATGTACTTTTAGGGTTTGAAGATCAGTATAATTATTTACTTAGCAGGGAAGTTAGAATCAGTTTAACAAAACAGTCTCAACTTCCAATTAGTATGCAAACGGATTTTATATTCGAAAAGCAATCTTCACTACCTGAGTTGAAATATCAAAGCATTTTTAGAAAAAATAGATTTGTTCGGATTAATCCGGCGATTACAGAAGGAAATGATAACCGGATTTCATTATTATTAAAATTTGGCGAAGACCCACAAGAATTTCAAGCCAAAGCCGAAGATGGAATGACAATTCAGGTTGATCTTTCAAATCCAACAATAGGAAGTGATTTCAACTACAAGCGCGTTCGATTTATTTCTCAGCTTGTCTCAAAAACATTTTTCAAAGAACTTTTCGTCGCGCCTTATCTTCAAATTGGAGTTGAAGGAGGAGTTACTCTTGGCAATTTCGGAATACAGCATTCAATTTCTCCAAATGTTGCTCTTAATATTTACTCACCTTCACAGTCATTTAAAGGATTAACACCATACGAATATAACGGGGATAAAATGTTAGCATTACACATTGAGCATAATTGGAGAACGATCCCTTTTCAATCACTCGGATTGAATTATCTCACAGATTTATACATCAATGTAATTACCGGGTTCAGTGTACTCAAGAATTGGAACGATAAGAATTTTATCTCTCAGAAAAATGACGACAAAATTTATTGGGAAGGTTATCTGAGTTTTGGTAAACTGCTTGGTGTAGGACGGGTTGATTTTTGTTATACCGCAGAAAGAAAATTTGTCGTTAGAGTTGCACTGGCTAACCTATTATAAAAAAGGCGAACAAAAGTTCGCCTTTTCATTCGGTCTTAAACAACAAAACTATTTTGCAATCAATTCAAGAGTGAAAGTTGTTTCTTTACCATCTCTAAGTGCAACAACTTCTACTTTATCGCCGGCTTTGTAATCTTGCACAGCGTACATGAAATCATAGATGTTACCAACTGTCTTAGGCCCAAATTTCACAATTATGTCACCAGCTTTCATACCGGCTTTAGCAGCTGGACTTCCTTCAGTGGTCCCGGAAAGTTTGTATCCGGCTCCGGTATATCCAAATTCTGGAACTGTGCCTACAGTAACTCTTGCGCGACCAGAAGGACGCTGCTGTGCTACTTCTTCAACTTTTACGTAATCTAATCTCTTATCTAGTTTCTGAATCTCTTGCGCGATATCGTAAACATAGTTTACGATATTTTCTTCACCGGCAAAATTGATTTTGTCAACGTCGTCAGTTGGCTTGTGATAATCCGAATGTGTTCCGGAGAAAAAGAAAAGAACCGGTATGCTCTTGTTAGAAAAAGACTGATGATCACTTCCGCCCGAACCGCCGTCGCTCATTGAAAGTTTAAATCCATAACTGTTTTTTTGATTTAACATTTCTTTCCATTTGGAAGATGTGCCTGCGCCAATAATCGTAAGGTTTTTCTCACCGTTCAACCGACCTATCATATCCATATTAAGCATTGCAGTTATATTTTTGATATCAACCGAGGGATTATTAGTGTAGTAAGTAGATCCTAAAATTCCGAGTTCTTCGCCGGAAAAAGTGATGAAAATTATGCTGCGTTTCAGTTCGTTTTTATTAGCAGCTAGCTTTTCAGCAACTTCCAGAACTCCGGTTGTGCCGGAAGCGTTATCATCAGCTCCGTTATGAATTTGTTTATCTGCTCCTTTGTACATAGAAGCGTCTTTCATCTGATCAATGCCGAGATGATCGTAATGTCCGCCGATAACGATGTATTCGTTTTTAAGAGTCGGGTCACTTCCTTCGAGAAGTCCGCCGACGTTTCTAGCGATCTTCTGAACTTCGTTTACTTCAGCAGAGAGCTCAACTTTGGTATTCTTTAGAACGAAAGAATTTGGTTTCTTGGAAGCGTCAATCTGTTTTTGCAAGTCAGCAAAGACTAAGTTTTCTTCTTTTAGTAAATTATCCGCAACAGATCTCGAAATCTGTACTACCGG
>JBHEKZ010000268.1:0-4104 GCA_041859025.1 Melioribacteraceae bacterium
TCTTTTTCAGTTTTAGGATCATCCCATGTTTTAATAGTAAACCAATCTTTATATAAAGATTTTTGTTGATTCCTCTTAATGTCTTGAAATGCCCAAGAGGTTAAGCCCATGTGGTTCCAAACTCCATCAAGAATAATTTTCATTCCACGCTTATGTGTTTCCTTTATAAGCTTTAGTAAAAGTTTATCGGCACTGGTCCATTTCCAAGTTTTAGGATCTGCCGGATTTTCTTCAGCCCACATTTTTCTATCGCCTTCCGGATTTGGACCAAAGTTATTATCAACATGATGATACATTGTTGCATCATATTTGTGAAGTGAAGGAGATTCAAAAATTGGATTTAGATAAATTGCCGTTATCCCAAGCTTCTGTAAATAATCTAATTTGTTTAATACTCCTTGAAGATCGCCGCCATACCTTCTGATATTTACTACATCGTAAAAATTTTTGCCCAGCGCTTGCTCGTATGGCTGAAGTTTGTACCAATCATGAGTCCAAGGAGTAATTGTCCATCCTTCTGGAACATAAAAAGGCCAAGAGCCTTCCATATCTTTTGGGGTCGGGTCGTTTTTTGTGTCACCGTTACAAAATCTTTCTGGAAATATCTGGTACCAAACAGCTTCTTTTGCCCACTTTGGCGGTTCGCTAAATTTTGTCTGCGCGGTAGTTGTTGCAAATGCTATGACTGAAATAATGAGAATTAGTCTCTTCATAATTGCCTCCTATACTAAAAATCTACTGCAAATATATTGAGAAAGCGCCTAAACCGTTGAAATAGTTAGGAAAAGCTAAAAATAGCTTGACTAGATATGATTTTATCGATATTTTTATATCGATAAAAAAAGAGCGATATATGGAAAAAGTAGAAAAACACTTAGGCGGAATTCCGGAACCAACCTTAAGAAGACTTCCAAAATACATTGATCTCTTAAAAGGACTTCAATCTACAAAAGTTAAATATGTATCGAGCAATTTTATTGCTGATAAGCTTAATCTAGACTCCATTCAGGTGAGGAAAGATTTGGCTATTACGGGAATAATTGGAAAACCAAAATTGGGATTTGATCTGGATGAACTGATTCGTTCACTCAATCATACACTCAATTGGGATAATCTGAATGATGCTTTTCTAATTGGAATAGGAAGTTTGGGAAGCGCGATAATTGGTTACCGTGCGTTTTCCTCTTACGGGTTAAATATTGTTGCTGCATTTGATAATGATCCGAATAAAGTAGGTAAAACAATAAATGGAATTGAAATTCTTCCAGTTACAAAGCTTGCTGAAATGATACGCAGAATGAAAATAAACATTGGAATATTAACCGTTCCAGCCGAAAACGCACAAGCGATTGCTGAAGAAATGGCTGAGTCGGGAATTAGTGCTATTTGGAATTTTGCCCCAATTCATTTGAAAGTAGGGAAGGATATAATTGTAGAAAACGCACAGCTTACTCAATCACTAGGAGTTTTAACACATAAGCTTGCAACAAAGCTAAAGAAAGATTCAATACTAATGTTCAACAACTAATAAATACATTTCTGGAGAAACGATGAGTCAATCAGATGCCCACGAATCGGCGATGGCGAGAAAATTTGAGAGAGTCTGCGAAATACTCGAACAAAATAATTATGATTCAAACCGATTAATCCCGATTTTACAAGCTGTACAAGAAGAGTACAGATACCTGCCGGAAAAAATTTTAACCTTTATTGCAATTTCGTTAAAAGTCCCGCCGGCAAAAATTTATGGTGTAGCTACATTCTATTCACACTTCGCTTTAAAACCTAAAGGAAGATTTGTAATTAAAGTATGCGATGGAACAGCATGCCATGTTAAAAATTCACTTCCGATAATTGAAGCAATATTTAAAAAACTTGGCTTAAGCGAAGCTAAAAACACAACAGATGATATGATGTTTACGCTCGAAACAGTTTCTTGTTTAGGAGCTTGCGGTTTGGCACCAGTTGTTGTTGTAAACGAAGATGTGCATTCGTTAATGAATCCGCAGAAAACGGTAGAGCTTATCGATACGTTGATAAAGGAGGAAGAGCATGAAAGCGTCGCTAATTAATCTTGAGCAGATAAAAAAAGAGTACGAAGAAAATTCTAAAGTTGTTAAACGAAGAATTATTATTTGCGCAGGCACCGGATGTGTTGCAAACGGATCATTAAAGATTCTAAAAGAATTTCAGAAGCAGCTTGAACTAAACAATCTACATCATTTAGTTGAGCTTAAATTCGAAGAAGAGGAGAAAGAGTCGGTTTTATTAAGCGGCAGCGGCTGCCAAGGATTCTGTCAGATGGGTCCTTTAGTAACAATACAGCCTGATGAAATTATGTATGTAAAAGTCAGAATTACAGATGTTAAAAGAATAGTTGAAGAAACTTTAGTTGCTAATAACGTAGTTGAAGATTTAGTTTATGTCGATCCAACGAACGGAAAAAAATGCAAAGGCACCGAAGAAATCCCTTTCTATAAAAGACAAAACAGATTTGTACTTAAAAAATGCGGAAGAATAAATCCGGAAGATGTTAATGAATATATTTCCTTAGGCGGATACGAAGGTGTACGAAAAGCATATTTAGAGATGAGTGCAAAAGATATCTGCGATGAAATTACTTTTTCCGGTTTGCGAGGAAGAGGGGGCGGTGGATTTCCAACGGGAAGAAAATGGGAAATTACCAGAGTAGAAAAAAATGTAAAGAAGTTTGTGATTTGCAACGGTGACGAAGGAGATCCAGGCGCATTCATGGATAGAAGTATTATGGAAGGGAATCCGCATTCGGTTATTGAAGGAATGATGATTGCTGCAAAAGCAATTGGTGCTGATGAAGGCTACATTTATGTTCGAGCAGAATATCCTCTTGCAGTAAAAAGATTAAAAATTGCAGTTGGTCAAGCAGAACAACTTGGATTGCTTGGCGAAAACATTTTTGGTTCTAATCAAAATTTTAAAATTCATGTGATGGAAGGTGCCGGAGCTTTTGTATGCGGTGAAGAAACTGCGCTAATGGCGTCAATACAAGGACAGCGCGGAATGCCAAATCCAAAACCGCCCTTTCCCTCTCAATGCGGATTGTTTGATAAACCAACAATTATTAACAACGTTGAAACACTTAGCACTGTGCCTCTTATTATTTCTCTCGGTGCAAAACATTTTATTGATCTCGGTACGAAAAAATCTCCGGGGACAAAAACGTTTGCATTAACCGGACATGTAGCAAACACAGGTTTAATCGAAGTTCCATTTGGTACAACGCTTAGAGAAATAGTTTACAATATAGGGGGCGGTGTTACAAACGAAGATGGTACAATAAGTAAAGAAGGTTTTAAAGCTGTACAAATCGGTGGTCCATCCGGCGGTTGTTTAACAGAAGAACATCTGGATATGCCTCTCGATTTCGATTCTCTTACCGGAATTGGCGCAATGGTTGGCAGCGGCGGACTCGTAGTAATGAACAAGCAGACTTGCATGGTGAAGATGGCGCAATTCTTTATGCAGTTTACTCAAAACGAGTCGTGCGGAAAATGTGTTCTTTGCCGCGAAGGCACAAAACAAATGTTATCTCTTCTAAATGATATCAGTGAGGGAAGAGCTACTTTGGAGACGATTGAATTACTAGAAGAATTAGCTGGTGTGGTTAAGAAAGGTTCGTTATGCGGATTAGGAAAAACTGCGCCAAATCCGGTTTTATCAATGCTGCATTATTTTAGAGAAGAATACAACGCGCATGTTATTCAGCAAAGATGTCCTGCGAAACAATGTAAAGCTTTACTAACGCCTTCAATTGATGAAGAAAAATGCAAAGGCTGCGGTGTTTGTATAAAAAAATGTCCAACCGGAGCAATTACCGGAAACAAAAAAGAACCTCATGTTATTAATGAATCATTGTGTATCAAATGTATGGCATGTGTTGATGCTTGGAGATTGAACGCTGTTGCAGTAGGAGCTTAATATGAAACAGAAAACATTAAAAATAAATGGCCGAGAAGTTGAATTCGGCAGTGAAAGAAATCTTCTTGAAGTAATTCGCAAATCGAATATTGAAATACCGACATTCTGCTATCACTCGGAGTTAAGTACTTACGGCGCATGCAGAAT
>JBHEKZ010000477.1:0-2941 GCA_041859025.1 Melioribacteraceae bacterium
TGTTTTGATTAATGAAATAATTCTTGCCAAGATTCTTTTCGAGGAACGCTACTCTTCAAATGTTGAACTTGTTTTAGATACAGCGGATAAGATGGAATCCGGAACAGATTACATAGTGTGCGGAGATGATAATTTTACCTCTTCAAAATATGAAAAGGCTATTAGTCTTGCTGATGAAGTTTCCGAAATGCTGGATTTTCCATATGTGAACTTTGTTCTTGTTTCTAAGGATAGAGAATCGCTAACGAATTTCGAAAAGCAAATTGAATCGCTAGATGAATTGATAGAAGAAAAACTTTCTGATAGTTTGGAGAAGCTGGAAATTCCACAAAGAGGTAAAGATTTTATTAAAGAGAATTACAGCACGGTATATTTTGATCTTACTGAAAATGAAAAAGAAGGACTAACGGAACTTGTTAAGCTTGCTTACTACCGCGGCATTTCCGAAGATATTTTTGATATAAAGTTCGTGTAAACAGTAGAATCGATTAGCAATATTTATTTGGATTGTAAATAGGTTGATTGCTTTATATATTAATATTGCAGTCAACCTAATTTACTTTTGGGGCAGTTTATGCGGCTAATCGTTAAGATTTTTATTCTTTCAAATCTCTTGGTAATTCTTTATTCAACTCAAAACCTTGCGCAATATCAAGCCATTCAAATTGCCGGTACTGTTATTGACAGCGATAGTGGTCTTCCAATTGAGAATGCAGCTGTATTTATCTCCTACACAACAAGCGGAGCACTTTCTGATAAAACGGGAGAATATAAAATTTCTAACGTTATGCCCGGTACTTATACATTAGTGTGTGCAGCAGTAGGTTATAACAAGTTAACAAGAAGGATAAAACTGGAAGCCGGGAGAAATTTGCAGATTAATTTCTCTTTGACAATTATTCCGATTGAACTGAAAGAAATAAAAATTGTTGAGTTAACACCAAAAGAATGGGAGAGGAATTTTGAAAAGTTTAAGAGAGAATTCTTAGGCGAAAGCAGCCGCACATATAAATGTGAAATCGCAAATCCGGAAGTGCTGAAATTCAACCGAAATTTAGATGAGATTTACGCTTTTGCTAACAAGCCAATTGTTGTTATAAACAAATCGCTTGGATATAAAATCAATATTTATCTGAAAGATTTTGTGTGGGATAAAGATTACGACTACGGAAAGTTTGCTTACGAGCCTTATTTTGAAGAGTTAGTGCCGGAAGACAGCCTTGAAATGATTCGCTGGAATGAAAATCGGAAAGATGCCTACTTAGGTTCATTTCGTCACTTCTTGAGATCGTGCGCTTCGAATACGTTATTTGATGAGGGCTTTAGAATTTTTCTATCCGGCAACATTCCCGGGTCGCTTGGAAGTCTTTACGATTTTGAATTGCAATTGAACCGGCAAACGAAAGATGAAGTTGAAAAAGTTACTTCTGTAATACTTAAAAAAGAATCCACTAGTGTATCTACTCTAGAAACCGATTTACTCTTGGAAGTGGTTTACAAAAACCAAAGTGAAGACTTTAATTACCGCTGGTACAAGGAGAGAATGTTTGGAGAGAAAGAACTTTATGGCTTTCAAGATTCTTGGGTGAAATTTCCCAAAGGCGAGTTTACTTTTGAAGATAATGGAATCAGTCTTGAAAATGAATTCTACAAAAAACAATTTGCCGGATATTGGGCTTGGAAAAGAATCTCCGATTTATTGCCCTATAATTATTTCCCATCAAACTAAACCAAATATAATTTATGCGAAGTTATATTCTTAGTCTCATACTCGTTAATTTTTTGTTGACCGCCTTTAATTCTGGTTGCTTTGCGCAAACAGGGCTAAGCATACTAAAAGGTAAAGTTGTTAACAAAGAGACAAGTGAGCCGATTCAATATGCTACCGTTTTTTTATCTTATACATCGAAAGGAACACTGAGTGACGAAAAAGGTGAATTTATTATTAGCGGAATAGCAGACGGCAATTATGAAGTTGTATGTGCCGCAGTAGGTTTCGAAAGAGTAACAACCACAATACTATTCTTGAATAGGAAAAAAAGCGAAGTTTTTTTTAGTCTTAAACCGGTTCCAATTCAAGTAGGTGAAGTAAGTGTAACGGCCTCCATCCCTGAAGATTGGGAAGACAATCTTCTAAAGTTTACAAAAGAATTTTTAGGCGAAAGTACAATTGCCCGTAAGTGTATTATCTCAAATCCGGAAGTGATTGATTTTGAAATAAAAGAAAATAAGTTATTTGCATCATCTAAAAAGCCATTGTACGTAGTTAACAAATCTTTGGGTTACAAAATAACAGTCTACATAAAGCATTTTGAGTGGGATGCAGATTACGATGAGGGAAGGTTTGCCTACGAACCATTTTTTGAGAATATAACCAATCAGGATAGTACACAAGTAATTAGATGGAATGAGAATAGGAAGGAGGCTTATCTGGGTTCCTTTATTCATTTTTTAAGAAGCTGTGCAACGGGTAACGGATTTGATGAAGGTTTCCGGTTATTAGTCAATGAAACGGAAAACAACTGGAAATCTAAGGTAGAGAATAACATGCAATTGACTCGCATAATCAAAAATAATTGGCAAACTAAGGACGAGTTTGAAAGCATGTTGTTGAAACGAATGAAACAAATTCCACCTAATATTTTTTTGCTCGAAACATTTGATCAGATAGTTGTTGTTTATAAGAATAATAGCGAGGATCCTAATTATAAATGGTATAAAAACCGGGTGTTCGGAATTGGTGATATAAAAGACTATCAAAGTTCAGTTCTCAATCTGCCAAACGGGAGACTAACTTTTAACAAAGAAGGAAATATCCTTGATAGAACAATGTTCAATACAGCTTTTTCAGGTTACTGGGCATGGAAGAGGTTAGGTGATTTGGTACCAAATGATTATGAACAGCCAAAAAATGATGAATAAAAAAAGCGGCTAAGCCGCT
>JBHEKZ010000514.1:0-4191 GCA_041859025.1 Melioribacteraceae bacterium
GCAATCGAAGTAGAGATTGAAAAACAAAAAATGGTTATCGTCCCTCAAAGCTCTATTCTTATGCTTTATAGAGATGACGATTTACTTAGCTAATCTCGAATAGTGATACAAAATAACGTTTAACGAAAGGTTTGCATGGAAAATTTGTTTCGTGAGTTTTTAAAAGAATATGAAACCAACGTTGTTGATCTTAGCCGAGAAACAGCACTTTCTTATTTTAACGCTTCCATCAGCGGAAAACCGGAGGATTATCAGCGATCAAGTGAGCTTCAGCTACAGTTGAGTAAAATATTTACCAGTAAAGAAGATTTTGCAAAATTGAAATCATTTAAGGACTCCAAAACCACAAAAGATCCGCTTCTAATACGGCAGTTAGAATTAATATACAATTCATATGCCTCAAACCAATTCGAAGAAAAACTACTGGAAGAAATAATCGCATTATCATCTAAAGTTGAAGAAACTTTTGCCACTTACAGAGCTGAGGTTAATGGAAACAAGTTCAGCGACAATCAAATTGATGATATCTTAGACAACTCAACAAATCAAACAGAGCTTGAACAAGCCTGGAAAGCCTCAAAACAAATTTGCTCGGTCGTTGAGAAAGATGTAATTGAATTAGTTAAGTTAAGAAACAAAGCTGCATGCCAAATGGGCTATAATAATTATCACGAGATGAGTCTTGATTTAAGCGAACAATCCGCCGCCGAACTCGACTCTCTCTTTGCTGAGCTTGATGATTTAACCAGCGACGCATTTACCAAACTAAAGGAAGAAATAGATTCCTTCCTTTCTGAAAAACATAAAATAAGTATATCCCAGTTAATGCCCTGGCATTATCAAGACAAATTTTTTCAGCACGGACCCAAAATCTACAGCGTTGAGCTGGACTCATATTTCGAGAACAAAAACATCGAGCATATTACAAAAGAATATTTTGGTGGAATGGGTTTGAACATAGATGATCTGATAGAAAGAAGCGATTTATATGAAAAAGAAGGGAAATATCAACATGCATATTGCACAGATATAGATAAGCGCGGAGACATTCGTGTTGTGTGCAACATCAAACCGAATCACAGATGGATGAGTACTATGCTACATGAATTCGGTCATGCAGCTTACGATAAATTTATTAATCCGCAGCTACCCTGGAGTTTGCGCGAGCCGTCACACATATTTACAACCGAAGCAATTGCAATGTTGTTCGGTAGATTTGCGTCTAATCCTGTTTGGCTTAGAGATGTAATTGGAATTGAGAAAAAAGAAGCAGAGCAAATATCTTCGGCTTGTTTTAATTCTTTGAGACTGGAACAGCTTGTTTTTTCCAGATGGGTGCAAGTGATGTACAGATTTGAAAAAGCGACGTATGAAAACCCTAACCAAAACTTAAACGATCTTTGGTGGAGTCTTGTAGAAAAATATCAGCAGCTAAAAAAACCCGCCAGCAGAAACTCGGCTGATTGGGCTTCTAAGATTCACGTTGCATTATATCCGGCTTATTATCACAATTATATGCTGGGGGAATTACTAGCTTCTCAGCTAAACAACTATATTTTAAAAAATATTTTACATGAAAACGAATCACCGAGTTTTAACGCTAACGAAAACATCGGCTGCTATCTGAAAAGCCGCTTCTTTACTTACGGCTCTTCCTTAAATTGGAGAGATTTGATCGAAAAATCCACGGAAGAGTTATTGTCGGCAAAACATTATGCAAAACAATTTATTGGCCAGCCACATGACAAGACTTATTGACCAGCACCAGAGAACCATCTCAGCGGGCATATAAAGCTTGACTTATACAATATATTTACTAATTTAAGTCAATATTTTTTGTCTTATATATGAATTCATTACCACCGGATCCTAAGTTAAAACTAGACTCTGAATCGTTCTCTCTTATTACAGAGACAGATCGATTATTATCTCAAATAGATCTTTTGAGAGGCTTTACATCACCCGGCTTCTTCCAATTACTAAAAATAAACGAGGGGATTAACAGCTATTCGTTAGATCATAAAACTGATTGGGAGTTGGAGAGTTTCTTTTTTGATCCTAAGATAGAAAAACAAATTAATACATTAACTCATTCCAGCGACGTCGCACAAAAAATATTAAAAGATGTTAAACCCTCACGGTTAATTAAAACAATTCATAAAGAACTGTTGAGTGGAAAAGAAACGGGTGGAGTGTATAGATCTGATAATTATGAAACATCATTCGCTTTGCCTGCCGAAACACAAGTAGAAGAGTTTATGAGCTCTCTAGAACAATACTTACTGAACGATGCATCATATCATCCGATTGTTGATGTTGCATTAGTTCACGCTCAGCTCGAATTAATTCATCCCTTTAGTTCAGATAACGGCATTGTGGGCCGAGTATTAATGCAACTTCATTTTATTTGGAAAAAGAAATTATCATTTCCGGTGCTGCAGATTTCCAAAATCTTGCGCTCCAAAAAAGTCGAATATTTTGATCGCTTGGATGATTTGTCTAGAAATAATAATTGGAACGGGTGGGTTAAATTTATGCTTCGTGTTTTTAACGAAGCTGCATCACTTACTCTTCTTTACATAAATAAAATGCACAAAGCCACAGAGCACAATTACCAAATAATTATCGACAAGAATTTTGCTACAACAGTATCGATGAAACTTCTTGACTTAATGAAAAGAAAACCGGTTATTACCATTCAGCAGCTAACAGAGGAGTTAAATTACTCTAAGCAAACATTAAACATCGTAATATCACGGTTTTTAGAAGAACAACTCTTAGAAGAGGTTTCCGGAAAAATGCGGTATAGAATTTTCAAGGATAAAAACATTCTGAATGTATTTAAGTAAACAATAACCACAAAATAATCCTAAAGGAGGAGTGATGAAACTTATAAACGAATTTAAAACTTTTGCAATGAAGGGCAACGTGGTTGACATGGCCGTAGGTATAATTATCGGCGCTGCGTTTGGTGGAATTGTTACTTCACTTGTAAGTGATGTATTAATGCCCCCTATTGGCGCATTAATCGGCGGCATAGACTTTAGCGCTTTATCTGTAAAACTTTCAAATCCGCTCAATGGCGCAAAGCCGGTAGAAATTTTGTACGGAAAATTTCTTAATACTGTAATCAACTTTATAATTGTTGCGTTCGCAATATTTATGCTTGTAAAAGGAATGAACAGCCTAAAGAAAAAAGAAGCTGCGGCTCCCTCTGCTCCAGCCGCTCCTAGTGACGAAATTGTGTTGTTAACTCAGATAAGAGATTTATTATCTAAAAAGTAAAATAATATTAACAATAGTTATTGTCTCGGGCGAAGTCGAAAAACGATTGTTAAGTTTTCTGCTTCGACTCCGCTCGCGCAACTACTCTTTTGTTTATTCAAACAAATTATAATTACTCCGTTTTGTTATGAAAAAAATTTTATCTCTATTAGTTCTTCTCTCTTCGCAAATTATTTTGTCACAGCCATTATTTAAAAGCGAGCCTATAGTTAGAGTAAAAATTATCAACTCTGTTGATACGTTAAGAATTTCGTTCTATGGAAACTGGTTGTTAAACAACGGCTCCCAAACCAAATTAACCGCCAATGATGATGAAGTAAAGTTCTTTATCGATAACAATAAAATTAAACTTCTCAAGGCCGGACAAATTCAGAATATTGAAAGCGAGCATCTCATTCTAAGCTGTCCAGAGAAAAACGGAACAGTAGAAATCAAAGACGTTCCTTATGGAGTAGGGTGGTGGTGGGAAAACAAAGAGGATAGAATTTATGAGGGCGAGCTACACCTCTACAAAACAAAAGAAAATAAGTTTGAGGCTGTGATTCATTTACCGCTTGAGCAGTATCTTAAAGGAGTAGTTCCTTATGAAATTGGGAACGATTCTCCAATTGAAGCAATGAAAGCTCAAGCTGTTGCAGCGCGGTCAGAAGCGATCATGGCTCTCAATTCTAAATTATATCGGGGCGAACATCACGACTTAACTTCCGACGTTGAATGCCAAGTGTTTAGTGGGAATAAAAAGCGAACTTCTAGTTCCGATCAAGCCGTAACGGAAACAAAAAGCTTAATACTAAGTGAGCATGAAAGACCTATCAACGCATATTATGCTTCTAATTGCGGCGGACATTCTGAGTTAATTAAAAATGTGTGGGGAGACCGTCCCGGCGTAGATTCTTATCTAGTTTC
>JBHEKZ010000241.1:0-2730 GCA_041859025.1 Melioribacteraceae bacterium
ATTTTATTGAATTAGAAGAAAAGTACGGCGCACACAATTATCATCCGCTTCCGGTTGTTCTTTCAAAAGGAGAAGGCATATTTCTGTGGGATGTTGAGGGAAAAAAATACTATGATTTTCTTTCAGCCTATTCAGCAGTTAACCAAGGTCATTGTCATCCTAAGATTGTAAATGCAATGGTTGAACAAGCTAAAACACTTACACTTACATCCAGAGCTTTCTACAACGATTGTTTAGGACCATACGAAAAGTATATTACCGAATATTTCGGTTATGATAAAATGCTTCCTATGAACTCCGGAGCCGAAGCTGATGAGACCGCTCTAAAACTCTGCCGCAGGTGGGCTTACGATAAAAAAGGAATTCCTGAAAACGAAGCTAAGATTATTGTTTGTCTTGGTAATTTTCATGGAAGAACAATTACTGTAATTTCTATGTCAAACGATCCCGATTCATTTAAGGGATTCGGCCCTTACACTCCTGGTTTCGTAAAGATTCCATACAATGATTTGACTGAGTTGGAGAAAGCTTTGCAGGATCCAAACGTAGCCGGGTTTTTGGTAGAACCAATTCAAGGAGAAGCAGGAGTTGTTGTTCCTGATGAAGGATACCTTACCAAAGCATATCAAATGTGTAAAGAAAAAAATGTATTATTTATTGCTGATGAAGTACAAACCGGTTTATGCAGAACCGGAAAGTTGCTTGCTTGCGATCATGAAGAATTAAAACCTGATATTGTTATTCTAGGCAAAGCATTAAGCGGCGGCACAATGCCTATTAGCGCTGTACTAGCCGATGATGAAGTAATGCTTGTAATTAAACCGGGTGAGCATGGTTCTACATTTGGCGGAAATCCGTTAGCATCTAAAGTTGCTGTCGTGGCTCTTGAAGTGTTAAAGGAAGAAAAGCTTGCTGAAAATGCCGAGAAGATGGGACAATTGTTTAGAGCAGAAGTTGGAAAAATTAAATCTGATATGATTGAGCTTGTTAGAGGTAAAGGATTACTAAATGCTATTGTAATTAAGCCTAAGAATGGAAAAGAAGCATGGGATGTTTGCGTTAAAATGAAAGAGAATGGATTGCTTGCTAAACCTACTCATCAGCATATAATCCGTTTTGCCCCTCCTCTAGTAATTACAGAAGAGCAAATCAAAGAAGCTGTCTCGATTATTGAGAAATCAATCAAAGAAATAGAAGCCGCTTAGAATATTAACGGGTAAAACTCCCTCATGCGAGGGAGTTTTTTTTATATAGGGATTTATATGTACAAAGGTGAAAAATTTGTTACAGTTTTCGGTAGCTCGATTCCCAAAGAAGGTGAAGCAGAATATGAAACTGCCTACACTCTTGGCAAAATAATCGCAAAGTATGGTATCAATGTTTGTTCCGGCGGATTTCAGGGAACTATGGATGCCGTTTCCAAAGGATGCAGCGAAGTTGGCGGGAAAGCAGTTGGAGTTACTCTGGATATTTATAATGCGCTTCCTTCAAAATATTTAACTGAAGAAATAAAATGTGATTCTCTTTTTGATCGTTTAAAAAACTTAATTGAAATTGGTGATGCTTATGTTGTGCTTCAAGGGGGAACCGGAACTCTTGTTGAACTCTCTTTGGTTTGGGAATACATAAATAAGAGTATGATTGAATCTAAGCCGTTTGCTTGTCATGGTTTAATCTGGAATCAGATAGTCCCGGTTATGGAAAAACAAATCGAAAAAGAAAAAAGGAAAACCGGTTTGGTAAAATGCTTTGACGATATTGGAAAATGCGGCGAGTTTATTGTTGGCGGTTTGTTATAAAAGCTTTTTAACTTTTTCGTAAACATTTTGAACAGACAATTCTTTGATGCATTTAAACTGCACATCTTTTCTACTGCACGATAACGGTTTTGGGGAATAGAAAAAACAAGGTGAACATTCCAAATTCAAAGATGCGATTTCATGCTTAGTTTTCCATGGAGCAATATAATTTGTATTTGTTGGACCAATTATCGCCGCTACTTTCAATTGCAGAGCCGCAGCAACATGCATCAAACTGGAATCGTTTGATACAAATACATTGCAGCGTTTCATAACAGCGGCTGTGTTTGTTAAGCTGAAAGTCTGGACCGAAATAACTTTTGGTGAATCAACCGCTTTGTGAATTGCATCTTTAAGATGCTGTTCTTCGCTGCCGCCGAAAATTAAAACTTTCGCGTTGTGATTTTTAATTAAAAGTTTTGCCAGTTCTGCAAACTTCTCAACTTCCCATCTTCGTTTATCATGATTTTTTAATGTATTGCAGCCGGGATGAAAACCAATTACTAAATCTTGTTCGGTAATATCTTTTTCTTGAAGTAAGTCTGCTGCATATAAAAGATCATCATGTTCTAATGTAAAAGCCAATGGCGGAATATTTTTGAATTGCTCGGCAAGAAGTTTCTCTACCATGTGAAAGTTTTCTTCAACATTATGAAGATCATCGTTTTCATCACTTCTAACATTATTTAGAAATCCGAAGTTGAGTAAATCATTTCTTCTGTACCGGATTCCAAATCTATATTTAGCGCCGATCAGAAAACTCATAATGTTATACTCCTTCCGGTTTGAAGGATAAACACTAAAGGTTGCGTCATACTTTTTGCGAAGATTGAGAATGTAAAAGAGGGAAGCGCTCTTGCTCGAATTCATGAAATCAAATAAATGCACTTCATTCAATTGAGGCAGCTTTTCAAACACATCTTTTACACCC
>JBHEKZ010000448.1:0-12968 GCA_041859025.1 Melioribacteraceae bacterium
TCATGCAATTACCAAATTTTATGGAAGCGAAAGCCATTCCTTCTGAAAGCAACTGGGCTCTGTTTAGAGAAGCGCAGTTAAAAACTTTATTCGTTAAGAATACTGCATTAGCAGTCGGAATTGATATAGGCGAATGGAATGATGTTCATCCCTTGAACAAGAAAGATGTTGGTAAACGCCTTGCTTTAGCTGCCGAGAAAATTGCATACAACAAAAATAATCTGGTTTCATCCGGTCCAATTTTCAAATCTATTAAGATAGAGGGAAACAGAGTTGTTTTATCGTTCACAAATATTGGTAGCGGTTTAATTGCAAGTGAAAACGGAGAGTTAAAAGAATTTGCTATTGCCGGTAACGATAAAAAGTTTGTTTGGGCAAAAGCGAAAATAGTTGGAGATGAAATTATTGTTTGGAACACTGAAGTTCTCTATCCGGTGGCAGTTAGATACGCTTGGGCTGATAATCCCAGAGGGGCAAACCTATACAACAAAGAAGGTTTGCCCGCTTCTCCATTCAGAACTGATAATTTTAAATGAAAGTTTAAAGGCGAATAAATGAAAAATATTACTAAAACAACTTTAGCGCTCGGCATTATAATCGCGTTAACAACAAATAATTTGTTTGGACAAAAACTGGTGTGTTCTGCTGCAATAACTGATGGTAGTTTTACTCTCGCATCAAAAGGAAAAGTCGCTTCGCTGCTCTTAAGCAAAAAAGATTTTTCTGGCGTATTGAGAGTTGGCAATCAATTGCGGACTGATATTAAGAATGTAACCGGAGTTCAGCCAGATCTCCATTTTGATAATGCTTCTGGCTCTGAAGTAATAATTGTAGGTACAATAGGAAAAAACCCATTAATAGATAAACTAATCAGCACAAAAAAACTTGATGCAAAAGAGATAATTGGAAAGTGGGAAACGTTTGTAATTGAAGTTATTGATAATCCTTTGGCAAATGTTAAACGTGCTTTGGTAATTGCTGGAAGCGATAAGAGGGGAACGATTTATGGGATGTATCATCTCTCGGAAATGATTGGTGTTTCGCCTTGGTATTGGTGGGCAGATGTCCCGGTTAAAAAGCAAACCGAGCTTTTTGTGGCCAAAGGAAAATATTCTCTCGGTGAACCAAAGGTAAAATACAGAGGAATCTTCATTAATGACGAAGCTCCGAATTTATCCGGCTTTACAAGAGAAAAATTTGGAGGATTCAACAGCAAGTTTTACGAACATGTTTTTGAATTGATTCTCCGCTTAAAAGGAAATTTTCTTTGGCCGGCAATGTGGGATAACTCTTTTGCAACTGACGATACATTAACTCCAAAACTTGCTAATGAATATGGGGTTGTTGTAAGTACTTCACACCACGAACCAATGATGCGTGCTTGGAAGGAGTGGGAACGCGCGGGAAATAAAAAGGGCAGTTGGGATTTCTCGAAAAATGCAGCGAACTTAAAAACATTTTGGAAAGAAGGAATTAGCAGAACAAAGGACTATGAAAAAATAATTACGCTTGCTATGCGCGGCGATGGTGACGAAGCAATGAATGAAGATGCAAATATTACTCTTCTTCAAAATGTTGTAGAAGCACAGCGCCAAATTATTGGAGAGGTTACAAACAAAGATGTAACAACAGTTCCCCAAGTTTGGGCTTTGTATAAAGAAGTCCAAGAGTACTATGATAAAGGAATGCGCGTTCCGGATGATGTTACGATACTTCTGTGCGATGATAACTGGGGCAATTTGCGGAAACTTCCCAAATTAAACGATGCACCTCGTAACGGTGGCTATGGTATTTATTATCACTTCGATTATGTCGGCGGTCCGAGAAACTATAAATGGCATAATACAAATCAGATTGAAAGAGTTTGGGAACAAATGCATCTAGCTTATGAATATGGTGCTAGACAAATTTGGGTCGTAAATGTAGGTGATATAAAGCCAATGGAATTCCCAATTAGCTTTTTCCTTGATTACGCATGGAATCCTGAAAAAATTTCTGCAGATGAGCTGCCTAAGTATTATCAAAATTGGTCTTCTCAACAATTCGGCGATAAGTATTCTGCAGAAGTTGCGGAATTAATTTCTCTTTACACAAAATATAACTCGCGTAAAAAACCCGAGATGCTTTCGCCGGAAACTTATAGCCTTGTTAATTATCGGGAATTTGAAACTGTGGTTAATGAATATAATAAGTTAGCTGATAAGGCATATCAAATTTACAATCAACTACCGAAAGAACTCAAAGATGCATTTTATCAACTGGTTTATTATCCGGTTGTTGCCAGCGCCAACTTAAATGAAATGTATTACACTACGGGCTTAAACTTTCTTTATGCTAAACAAGGAAGAGTCTTAACAGATAGTCTTGCTGAACGGGTAAAAAGTTTGTTTAGGAAAGATGCAGAACTCTCAAATCATCATAATAAAATTATGTCTGGCGGAAAGTGGAATCATATGATGGATCAAACTCATATTGGTTATACTTACTGGCAGCAGCCCGATTCGAATTACATTCCAACAACATACAAAGTAGAAGTATCATCCAATCAAGAAATGGGTGTTGCTGTTGAAGGTTCTGAAAAGTGGTGGCCGTACGAACAAAGTCTTGCAAAACTTCCTGAGTTTGACAGGTTGAACAATCAAATATCATACATAGAAATATTTAACAGAGGTAAAAAGCCCTTTGATTACGAAATTAGAGCTAAGGATTCGTGGATTCAGATCTCTGAATTAAAAGGAAGAGTAGAAAAGCAGAAGAAAATTCTTGTAAGCGTCGATTGGGACAAAGCACCTAAAGGCAAAAACAAGGGTATGATTGTAATAGTAGGACCAAGCGAGAAATTTGTTCCTGTACAAATTGAAGTTAATAATCTGGCGGAAGATACACTCTCAAAGTTTAGCGGTTTTGTCGAAAGCAATAATTACGTTTCAATTAGCGCTGAAAACTTTAGCAAAGCTGTAGATGCTTCGGGAGTAAAATGGCAAGTTATTCCAAATCTTGGCAGAACTGGCTCATCTGTCGCGGCATATCCTGTGACAAAGTCTATAGAAAAACCGGAATCAAGTACTCCACATTTGAAATATGATGTTTACTTGTTTAACGAAGGTGAGGTTAAACTAAAAACTTATTTGTCACCAACATTAAACTTTACTAGCAATCCAAAAGGTGTTAGATATGCAATTTCCGTTGATGCTGAATCTCCACAAATGATTAATATAACTAATCATCCAAATACATCAGATCTGAATCGGGATCCAGTTTGGAATGGCTGGGTAGCTAATAACATCAATATACAAGTCTCAAAACACAAAATTGAAAAGTCTGGAAAACATGTTATCAAATTCTGGTTTGTTGATCCGGGAGTAGTGCTTCAAAAATTGGTTTTAGAAACTAAAGAAACTCAGCCGAGCTATCTTGGTCAGCCGGAAAGTTATTTTATAAAAAATAAAAAATAGAAAATGAAAGAAAAGAAATTGCTTCAGTGCCTCCTAGCACAAACGGAGAACGGTGATGAATAAGAAATATCTCTCTGCTACAATGTTTTTATTGCTGTTCTCCGTTTTGTTTTCACTTTCAATTGCTCAATCGAAAGATCAATTCAGAAATCCTATCCTTGCCGGATTTTATCCCGATCCAAGTATCTGTAAAGTTGGTAGTGATTACTATTTGGTGAATTCCACTTTCGGCTATTTCCCTGGTATTCCAATCTTCCAAAGTAAAGATTTGGTCACTTGGACTTTGCTTGGGCATGTGCTCGATCGACCTGAACAACTGAATTTAGATGGAATGGGAATTACACGCGGTTTATTTGCACCGGCAATTCGTTACAACAACGGAATATTTTATGTAACATGCACTCTTGTAGATGGAGGCGGGAATTTTGTTGTAACTTCTAAGAAACCGGAGGGACCATGGTCAAATCCAACATGGCTGCCGGAAGTTAACGGGATTGATCCTTCTCCATTTTTTGACGATAATGGAAAAGCTTACATACTATATAATAGCGACGCACCAGAAAACAAACCTCTTTACAATGGGCACAGAACAATTAGAATTCGTGAGTTCGATCCGCAAAATTTAAAAGTAAGTACTGAAGAAAAAATTATTGTAAACGGTGGTGTTGATCTAAGCAAAAAACCGGTGTGGATAGAAGGTCCTCACATTTATAAAATCAATGGAAAGTATTTTCTTACTGCAGCAGAGGGCGGAACGGCAGAGGATCATTCTCAAGTAATTTTTAAGAGTGATAATGTTTTTGGTCCTTACATGCCTTATGATAAAAATCCGATTCTAACACAAAGACATTTAAATCCGGATAGAAAGAATCCGATTACTTGTACTGGTCATGCCGATTTCGTTCAAGCAGATAGCGGCGATTGGTGGGCAGTATTTCTTGCATGTAGACCTCATGAACCATTCGTTGAAAACAACTATAACACCGGACGCGAAACTTTTCTTGCACCAATTTCATGGATTGACGGCTGGCCTGTGATTAATTATGGCTTCGAAGAAGTTCAGCATTATTATTTGTTGCCAACTGGTACTATAGAAAAAACGATTGTCCCTTTTAACGGTAATTTTTCAATAAAAGAAAATTTTGATGAAAAAAATCTTCCAAACTATTTTATGTTCATCAGAACACCAAAAGAAAATTGGTATAGCCTTCTTTCAAAAAAAGGTTTTCTGGAAATGAATCTTCGCCCGGAAACTGTTTCCGGAACTGGAAACCCGAGTTACATTGCAAGAAGGCAGCAGCATTCATATTGCAGTATCAGTACCGAGTTTGAATTCTCCGCCCAAGGAAAAAATGAAAAAGCCGGATTAATAGCATTTCAAATGGAAGAATTCTTTTATTTTTTCTGCAAATCAAAAGTAGGCAAAGTAGATGTTGTTCAGTTATACAAGGCTAACGAAAATAAAATAGCGAACAACATGGAATTGATTGCTCAGAATGAAGTAGAAAGCGGCAAAACGATTTCGTTGAAAATTGAAGCTAAGGCAAAAGAATACTCTTTCTTCTATGCAGTTAAAAAAGATAACTGGCTTTTGTTGCAAGACAAAGTTGATGCTTCTTTCTTAAGTCCTAGAAATGTTTATGGGTTTGTTGGAACAGTTATGGGAATGTATGCAACATCGCTAGGTAAGCCGAGCAGAAACAAAGTATTTTTCGATTGGATCGAGTATTCAGGTAAAGATAAAATTACGAGGTAGGTGAGGTAATTGAAAAACTTCTGGAATCGCAAAGTAGAATTGTTGATAATAGCGGCAGTAGCATTGCTCTTTATCTTACTTTATTCTTACGAATCTTTTGTATAAAATATTATCCATATTCTAAAACAAAACTGATAATACAAATGGAAAACTCTGAATTAGTAGAAAAAATTGGCTACTGTGTAACCCGGGGAAAAGTAAACATAACCTCGCCTTATCCTAAAGATATGCTTGGACAAGAAGGGTCGGATGAATTAACGAAAAAGGCAATTGAATCATCTTGTCCTCCTGATTTAATCCTGCAAGCATGTAACGATGGAATGCAAGTAATTGGAGCAAAGTTTGGGAGAGGGGAAGCATTTGTTCCCGAACTTCTAATGTCCGCTAAAGCAATGAACGCAGTAATGGCACATCTCAAACCATTTTTTAAGGCTGGAACTGTAAAGACAAAAGGTAAGTTTGTGCTTGGAACAGTAATGGGAGATTTACATGATATAGGGAAAAACTTGGTCTCGATGGTTGTTGAGGGAAACGGCTGGGAAGTAATCGATCTTGGAGTTGATTGCAAGACTGAAAAATTTTTGAATAAAATAAAAGAGAATCCCGGCTGTGTGGTTGGGCTTAGTGCATTGTTAACAACAACAATGGCTAATATGTCCAAGACAGTTGAAGAAATTAAAACCCATTTTCCTGAAACAAAAGTAATTGTTGGCGGTGCGCCGCTTTCGATGGATGCGGCAATAAAAATGGGAGCGGATAGTTATGCACCAAATCCGCAAGGCGCGGTTGAATTTTTGAATAGGACAGTAAGCATTGCATAAATAATTAGTTTTGTTAGTATTGTCTTGGAGTGAGTATGAAATCATTATTAGCGGAAATTAAAAAGGGAAAGGTTCTTGTTTCTGATGGAGCGTGGGGAACATTTTTATATCAGCGGGGATTACAGCAAGGTGAATGCCCCGAACTTTGGAATATTACAAATCGTGAAGATGTATTGGCGATAGCAAAAAGCTACATTGATGCTGGTGCAGATATGATACTTACAAACAGTTTTGGCGGAAGCCCTGTTAGGTTAAAGCACTACGATCTTAATGACAGAGCATTTGAATTGAATGAAGCAGCAGCAGCAATTTCAAGGGAAGCTGCCGGTGATAATCATTTTGTGCTTGGATCTATTGGTCCATCTGGTTCCATGCTGATGATGGGGGAAACAACAGAAGAAGAGTTATTTGAAGGTTTTTTCCTTCAGGCAGAGGCCTTAAAGAAAGGTGGAGTTGATGCAATTTGCGTTGAAACAATGACCGACATACAAGAAGCAGCTATAGCAGTACGTGCTGCAAAGTCAGCAACCAATCTTGAAGTTGTCTGTACTTTTACATTCGACAAAATTTCATCGGGCGAGTTTAAAACTATGATGGGTATTTCTCCAGAAGAAATGGTTTCTGCTATGAAAGATGAAGGTGCAGATATAATTGGTACAAATTGCGGCAATGGTTTTGAAAATATGTTAGGTATTGTAAAAGAAATTCGTTTAATTGATAAAACAACACCAATTCTCGTTCATGCAAATGCTGGCCTTCCGATTTTTAATGATGGTAAAGTTGATTATCCGGAAACACCGGATATGATGGCAAGCCGTGTAAATGAGTTAATAGAATGTGGAGCGAATATTATTGGAGGCTGCTGCGGCACAACTCCACTTCACATTAGAGCAATTGCAGAAGTAATCGCTAAACGAAAATGAAAAGTCTCCTTCATGAAACGGATATAGGAAATAATACTTTTGAAGTTACTATTGGTTACAGTGATATAACTGTCAAAGAAGATGAAATAGAATTGCTGCTTGGTTATCCTGCTCAACAAACACCGGAACATTTCAAAGACTTGATATATGAAGCAATTGCTGACTCAAAAAGTTTAGTTGAAATTAGGGCTGGTTTTAGAATCGTTAAGGTTATATCCAAGGATAATGATTTAACCGGATTAACAATTGGCGGTAAGTATTTTAATCTGCAGAAAATTGTAACCGGTGTTCTTAAAAAGTCAGAACAAATTGCTGTGTTTAGTTTGACTATTGGTGCCGCAATGGAAACAAAATCTAAAGAGCTTTTAACTAATGGAGATTTGGTTGCCGGTTATATCTTCGATGCTGTGGCTTCAATTACAGCTGAGGCTTGTGCAGACGCTTTACATGAGCACATCAAAGAAAAAATGCTTCGAAATAATCTGAACATAACAAACCGATATAGCCCAGGTTATTGCAATTGGAAAGTAAACGAGCAGCATCTTTTGTTTTCACTATTGCCAAAAAACTTTTGTGGAATCAAGTTGACTGATTCAGCATTGATGCTTCCCATTAAGTCTGTAAGTGGAATTATTGGTATTGGTGAAAAAGTAAAATACTCGGAGTATAGCTGCAATGAATGTAATATCAAAGATTGCACCTATAGGACAATTACGGTAAGAAAAAAGCCTGCTAAAAATTAATTGAGAGAAATAAAATGACCGATCAGCATTGGGATATTCTGCAAAGAGTTATTAGAGGTGAAGTTATTAATCCGCTTCCAACCGGCTTTATAATCGATTGTCCTTGGCTTCCTAATTGGTATGGAATAAATATTGTTGATTATTTCTCAAATGACCAACTTTGGCTTGATGCTAATTTAAAAGCTATAAATGATTTCCCCGATGTGATGTTCCTTCCCGGATTTTGGTCTGAGTTTGGAATGTGTACAGAACCATCAGCTTTTGGTGCTAGGTGTACTTTTCCGACAAATGAATTTCCACATGCTCACAAAATCATTCATTCATCTGATGACATTGATGCGCTTCCGGAACCGAATCCCAAGACAGACGGGCTTCTCCCATTTATGCTCAACAGATTAAAACTTGCTCAGCCAAAAATCGAAGCAGCAGGACACAAAATTCGATTTTCTGTATCTCGCGGACCATTAAACATAGCAAGTTATTTGATGGGGACAACCGAGTTTTTAACTCTAATAATGATGGAGCCTGAAAAAGCTGAATTACTCATTAGAAAAATTACTGCATGTCTAAAAAATTGGCATGAACTACAAATGGAAACATTCCCTTCAATTGATGGAATGTTGATGCTTGATGATATAATTGGGTTTATGGGTAAAGATGAGTTCCGACAATTCGGCTTGCCTTACTTTCAAGAACTTTATGGATTGAATCCTACAGTAAAGTTTCTGCATAATGATGCGCCTTGCAGAGTTTCAGCTCCGTTATTGCCTGAGATGGGAGTTAATCTATTTAATATGGGTTTTGAAGTTACTTTGAATGATCTAAAAGAGCTAACGCAAAACAAAGTGACAATGCTTGGCAATCTGCCTCCGAGAGATGTTCTTGCAGCTGGAACTCCTGAAGAAGTTGGCAAAGCAGCAACTGAGTTGGTTAATTCATTAAAAGATAGGTCGAGAATAATCATGTCTTGCGGTGGGGGAATGCCTCCCGCAGTAACGACGGAAAATATTTCAGTATTTGTCAAAGCTGTAAAAAATTGTAGTTAAATCCAATGAAAGTAAGAAAACTCAAACAGCTTACTGATCATTACTACTCCGAAGGAAAACGAGTAGTTGCGCCACTAGTAGGATTTCCTGGTGTAAATCTTGTTGGAACAAGCATTAAACTTGCTCAGCAAAATTATTGCGAACATATGAAGGTGATTAATTCGATCTATGAACGCTTTCATCCAGATGTATTGTTCCCATTAATGGACCTTTCTGTTGAAGCAAATGCAATTGGGCGGCAAACAATATTTCTTCCAAATGAATCTGCAACTGTTGTAACCGGAGATTTCAGTTTTGAGCTGATGGAAAAGTTCAAGCAAATAAATATTGAATATGATAGTAGGCTTCAAAGTTATACCGAAACTGTTAAGCAAATGAATGAACAACTTCCCGGTTCAGTCATGAAAGGAGCTTATGTTACCGGCCCTTATACTCTTGCCGGATTAATTATTGGGGCAGAGCAAGCAGCTATGCAAAGTGTACTAAATCCTGTTGAGTTAAAAACTTTTTGTGAGTTTACTATAGACGTGATTCACAAATATGTAGGCTTGCTTATTGCAAATGGAGCTCAACTTATTTGCGTTCTTGAACCCTCGGCGGTGATGCTTGGCCCGGACCAGTTCGAAATGTTTTCTGCAAGTTTTGTGAAAAGAATTTGTGAAACGTGCGATAGCAAAAATGTTTCGAGTGTTTATCATATTTGTGGAAACTCAACACACCTGATTCAAAAAATGTGTAACGCTGGAGTAGATGCGTTGAGCCTTGATTCGAACGAAGCTGGAATCGATTTACCAGCAATAGCTGGTAACATACCAAGTAATGTTGTTTTAATTGGAAATCTAAATCCAGTCGGTTCAATTCTAAATGGAAAGGCTGAAGAAGTGCAGAAAGATGTATGCAATCTTTTAGAAGCTATGGATGAATTTCCGAACTTTATTTTGAGCACTGGGTGCGATTTGCCACAAGAAATTCCTCTTGAAAATATTGATGCTTTCATGAAGGCCGGAAGAGATTATAGAATTAAAGCTAGCAAAGAATTCACAGCTTCAGTTCGCGCCTAATCGCTACTTCCATTCCGCGCAATTCTGCAAGTCCACGCATTCTTCCAAACAAGGAATATCCCGGATAAATACCTTCGCGTTTCATATCCGGTAACATCAAATGTCCGTGATCCGGCCTAAATGGCAATCGAAAATCTTTTCGCCCAGCTTTTACTCGTTTGCTTTGCGCAATAATTAATGCCTTCATCACTCCATACAAATCAATATCACCTTCAAGATGATTTTCTTCCATAAAATCTTTATTCTCGTTTCGACAAACATTACGCAAATGGATGAAATTTATTCTGTCGCCAAAACGCGTTGCTATATCAACAAGGTCGTTGTTTTTATCAGCTCCAAATGATCCGGTGCAAAGTGTTAAGCCGTTATGCGGGGAATGGTAAGCATTATAGATGAGCTCAACATCGTTTTTGTTGCTGACAATTCTCGGCAAGCCAAGTAATGGCCATGGAGGATCATCAGCATGAATTACTAAATAAATTCCAGATTGTTCAGCTATTGGTGCTATTTCTTTGATGAATGAATAAAGGTTCTCACGAAGCTGGGATTCACTTATACTATCATATTCTTTTAGTGCCAGCCTGAACTCATCAAGCGAATAAGCTTGAAGCGATCCAGGTAAACCAAGCAAAACTGTGTTTTGCAAATTTGCTTTCTGTTCATCAGTTAAACTCAAAAAGTATTCTCTAGCTTGCTCGATTTGAGCTTTGCAATAATCTTTTTCGGCAGATTCTCTCTTTAGAATAAATAGATCAAATGCGGCAAAAGCTTTTGCTTCAAACTTTGTGGTGATAGAACCATCTTTGTAGGTCACATTTAAGTCGGTGCGTGACCAATCTAGAATTGGCATGAAATTGTAGCAAACAGTATCAATTCCACATTTGCCCAAATTGATTATTGTCTGTTTGTAGTTTTCTATCAGATGAGCGTAATTGTTCCTTCTTTTCTTAATGTTTTCGTGAACTGGTACGCTTTCTACAACAGACCATGTTAAGCCAGCATCTTCAATTATTTTTTTTCGTTTTAAGATTTCATCTAAAGACCAAACTTCACCAACCGGAATTTGGTGTAGTGCATTTACAATACCGGTAGCACCGGTTTGTTTTATTTCTGCGAGTGAGATTGGATCATTTGGTCCGAACCATCGCCACGTTTGTTCAAATGTCATATTAACCTTTCTAAAACTAGACGCCGCTGAAAGAACTAAATCCGCCATCGATTGGAATTACAGTGCCAGTAACAAAGCTTGATGCATCACCGGCTAGCCATAACATTACACCAATTAATTCTTCCGGATTACCGAAGCGCTTGAATGGTGTAATTTCAATAATTTTTTTTCCACGCTCCGTGTAAGAACCATCTGGATTAGTAAGCAGTTCTCTGTTTTGGTTTGTGATCAAAAATCCAGGTGCAATAGCGTTAACACGAATTCTATTGCTGAATTTTTGAGCCATTTCCATAGCCATCCACTTTGTAAATATTTCAACGGCAGCTTTGGCTGTAGAATAACCAAGTGCACGCGTTATTGCTCGTTGAGAAGCCATCGAAGAAATATTAATAACAGAACCGGATTTTTGTTCTGCCATAGCTTTCCCAAAAACTAAAGTGGGTAGAACTGTACCATCTAGATTCAGTTCAGTAACTCTATTGAAATCATCAATCTTCATGTCAAAAACACTTTGTCCAACTCCAATCACAGCACCGGGTACGTGTCCACCGGCTGCATTAATTAGTACATCAATCTTTCTGAAATGCTTTAGTATTTTGGTATTAACATCTTTAAGATTATCCTCAAGCAAGACATTGCAAACTAAGCTAAGCGCTTCGCTTTTGCTTTCACAAAACTCGTAGGTAAGCTTATCTAAGGCGCTTTCATTTCTTCCTAGCAAAACAACATTAGCACCAGCTTTAATAAATCCGCGTGCTATTTCACTTCCAATTACGCCGGTTGCACCAGTAATTACAACAGTTTTGTTTTTTAAACCAAATATGTTTTCCAAATAACTCATCAAATTCTTTCTCGCTGTTAGCTAATCTAAAATTATAATTCAAAAATGAATCCTTTTTCTTTCAGCTTATTGTAATTGTGCTTATCAAACTTGTATAAATATGCTGCGCGAGTCTTACTGTTGTGCTCTTTCTCTTTTAATTTTTTAATCAAATCCATTTTATTGATTTTCTTTCTGAAGTTTCTCTTATCGAGATTCTTCCCTAGAATTGCTTCATAAAGCTTTTGCAGTTGGGGAAGAGTGAATTTTTTCGGTAGAAGTTCAAAGCCGATTGGTCTGTATCGTACACGTGTTCTAAGTTTGGCTAGTGCTACTTCAATTATTTTCTCGTGATCGAATGGCAACTTTGGAAGTTCATCTATTTTAACCCACTTTACTTCTGTTGTATCTATACCGGCTGAAAGCGAATAATCTTCCGGAGATACTAAAGCAAAATGTCCAATCGTAAATACTCGCCAGCCCGGAAACCGATCAACTCTATCAAATACAGCGATTTCTTCCAGATAGATGTTGTTAATTCCGGTAGTTTCTAAGAGAATTCTGTTTGCAGCTGTATCAACTAGTTCTTCTTTCTTAATAAAACCACCTGGAAGGGCCCACCTGCCTTGGTACGGCATTCTGGCTCGTTTAACTAAAAGTATTTCGAGAGCTGATTTTTCGAAACCGAATATTACACAGTCTATGGATACGTTACGAATTACGTCTTTAAGCTTATGCGACATTTGTTACTCGATTTAATACTGCAATAATAATCTATTGTAATTAGATGTCAAATTAAAAAAAAGTGTATTAGTGACACTATATAATTGTGATATTTAAATGAAAAAGTGTAGTTTGTACACTATAAAAAAGTGTTCTAGGAGTTATTATGTATTCTCTCGGATTTGATGTGGGTAGTTCTTCTATTAAAGCTTCTATATTAGATGTTGAAAGCGGGAAAGTAGTTGCCGCTGGATTTTATCCAAAGGAGGAGATGAAGATTAATTCTCCAATGCCGGGATTTGCGGAACAAGATCCCGAAATATGGTGGGAGTATTCAAAATTACTTCTGAAGCAATTGCTCCGAGAAAAAAATGTAGATGGAAAAAAAATTAAATCTATCGGTATTTCTTATCAAATGCATGGTTTGGTTTTGGTTGATAAAGACCAGAATG
>JBHEKZ010000577.1:0-2660 GCA_041859025.1 Melioribacteraceae bacterium
TCCAGTGACTATAGTTTTCCGATTCTTCGGAAACAATTAGCGCTTGAATCTGCACACGATCCGATTCAAAGAACCTTTGAAGTTTAGAAATATCATCCATTTCCGGAATTCCATAGTTGCCGATTAATGGATAGGTCATAACTAGAATTTGACCTTTGTAAGATGGATCGGTTAATGTTTCCGGGTAGCCAACCATTCCGGTGTTGAATACAACTTCTCCGGCAACGGAACGCTGGGCGCCAAAAAGTTTTCCTTCGAAAATATTTCCATCTTTCAACAAAAGTCTTGCGGTTGGTCTTGCTGTGAGGGTGTTTTTATCCAATTCCTATCTGGCTCCAATTCTTTGTGATTATTAAGGGCGGGAGGATTCTCAAAAAAGCCTTACAAAGGTAAAAAAAAATGGTTGCCCTTCAAAAGCATAAAAGCATTTGTGAATAATTATGCAAAAATTCTTCTGGTGATATGCCTCACCCTTAAAAAAAGAACTAAATTATATTTTTACTATCGCTTATGTAGGCCGTCCTGGCTGGAAATTCCTACATTGGTGAGGGCAAAAGGGAGCGAAGTAACGCCCCCTTTTGTATTTTAAAGCAACAGTTTCAGAAAGCTATGCTCAAATCATTATTGTTTTTGTTAGTTCTTCTTTTTTTTACCGCATGCAGTTCTACTGTTCGTTATCAAAAAGTTAGGTATGAAACTGATCGGGAAGAAAAAGTTGAATCCGAATTTGAGGTTTCAGATAGTGAAGTTTTGGAAACTCAAACCGGTGTGGCCTCTTTTTATGCCGATAAGTATGATGGCCGGCCAACTTACAGCGGTGAAATTTACGATATGAACGGACTTTCGGCTGCTCATCCATCATACAGAATGGGAACAATTGTTCGAGTTACCAATCTTTACAATAACAAAACTGTAACAATTCCAATCAACGACAGAATGCCTTTCCGTCCCGACCGTATAATAGATTTATCTTATGGTGTAGCCGTTGCACTCGATATGGTAACTGCCGGTATAGTTGATGTTAGGGTTGAAGTTTTGAAGTGGGGAGAAGGGAGAAAATAGTAAGCCGATCTGCGAACCTTATATTGTTTTCCCGCATCAAATAGTACAAATCACGAATGATTTAGAATTACTCAGAAAGGAGAGCTTTGAAGTTAGATAAAGCATTTTTGCTGAAGCGCGTAGTTCCGGTTTTTGCCGGTGCTTCACTTGGCTACGCTTACTATTATTTTATCGGATGCACTTCCGGTTCGTGCCCTATTACAAGCAATCCGTGGATATCTACTATTTACGGCGGAGTTGCAGGATTTATAATCTCAATTCCATCAAAGAAGAAAGCAGATGATAACGCGACTAACTGAAATAGAAGAATTGGTTAATGTTTTGCCGGAAGCTGTTGCGTATCTTAGTGAAAAGGGAATAAGATGTTTGCGTTGCGGAGAACCAATTTGGGGCACGCTGGAAGACGCTTGCAAAGAAAAGGGGTTTCCTGATGAACAGATTTCCATGTTCGAAGCGGAACTTAATCAGAAGTTAATGTGTAAATCATTATAAATTTTGTTCACAATAAGAAATTATTATTTTTAAACAGATTAATTAGAGGATGTAATGAGCCAAAATAAAAACAAGAAATCAACACCGGTATTGACCAAACAACATAGAAGCAGAATTTATACTGGAATATTCTTCGCAGTAGTACTTCTTCTTTTCGTCTTCAATAATTCAGATTATCTTTTTGGCGGCGAAGAACCAAGCGGCCCATACCCGCCAAATTATGTTCCGGCTGGCGAGCAGAAATCTGTTCAAGCTCCCGATTTTGAATTGCAAACTCCGGATGGAAAGAAACTCAAGCTTTCCAGCTTAAAAGGTAAAGTAGTAATTGTTGATTTCTGGGCAACATGGTGTCCGCCTTGTCGAAAAGGAATTCCTGATTTAATCGAACTAAAGAAAAAATATGGAAAGAATGGGTTTGAGGTTGTAGGTATTTCTGTTGATTCTCCTCAAACAAAGGGCGACGTTGTTCCGTTTATAAAAGACTATGGAATTAACTATCCAGTTGTTTATGCTAACGAAGCTGTTACAATCAATTATGGCGGAATTCAGTCTATTCCAACAGCTTTTGTAATTGATAAGCAAGGTAAAATTGTTGCTAGCTATGTCGGATTAAGAGGAAAAGAAGTATACGAAGAGCAAATTAAAAAACTGTTGTAAGAATTAGATCATGATCAAGGTCAAGAGTAAGATCAAGAAACACTCTTGATCTTACTCTTGATCGTGATCTTAATCTTCTTTTATTTAATGTTCATGTTCAAAGTCTTGATGTAAGTTATTTTTCACTTCCAGATAATCACCAAGTCGTTGTAAAACATCCCAAGAGTAAATTCCAAAATCATATCCATCTTTCCATTTAATCTGGATTGCGTAGTTACCGACCATTTCAATTTTTTCTATTTCGTAAGCTTGTGGAGTGAGGGGCTGTTTTGGAGGCGGTGCGTAATGTTTCCAGAGTATTGTTTCTCCCTTGTTGCCGGCATCGGGTGATTCGTCGCGTAAGAATTTTAGATCGAATTTGTGAACTTTGCCATTATCCCAAACTATTTCTAAGCTTTCTTGTTTATGCAGTTTAATTTTTGTTGGAGTTGCCATTAGAGTCTCATTCC
>JBHEKZ010000586.1:0-3110 GCA_041859025.1 Melioribacteraceae bacterium
AATCCATTGGTCCGGCAAACATTCTGGTGAACGGAAGAGTAGCGCAATGCTCGGGAGTTACAGCGCTTTCCCATTTATCGTTTTCTAATCCTTTAACACCTTCGTTCGTAATTACGTTTGGATAAGCACGGAAGAGTCCGCTTGGTTTGAACGCACCGTGAAAATCAACAAGCAGTTTTCTCTTTGCCGCTTCGCGTGCAATCTTCCAGTAATAGTTTACAATTTCTTGATCATCGCGCTGCATGAAATCCACTTTAATTCCAACGGCTCCCCATTTCTCAAACTGATCAAGCGCGGGCTGAAGCTGATCATCTAAAGTTTTCCATACGACCCAAAGAATAACGCCTACATTTTTTTGTTTGCCGTAATTAATAATTTCTTGAACATTCATTTGTGGTTCTAACGAAAGAAGATCACCGAGTTTATACCAGCCCTCATCAAGAATTATATATTCAATTCCATACTTCGATGCAAAATCGATGTAGTATTTGTAGGTCTCGGTGTTAACTCCGGCGCGGAAATCAACTCCGTAAATGTTGTTGTAGTTCCACCAGTCCCAAGCAACTTTGCCCGGCTTAATCCACGAAATATCTTTTAACTGATTTGGTTTTGAGAGAAGGTAAACCATTTCGTTGGTAATTATTTCGCCGTCGCTGTTTGTTACAGCAAAAATTCTCCAAGGAAAAGTTCTAGTTCCTTTTGTAAGCGCCAGATAATCAGCGCGCTTAGTTGGTTCAACATCACGGTCGCGTCTCATTTTCGTTTCAAGAACGTAAGCGGGGAAAATTCCGGTTAAGCTATTCTGCGCGGTTCCTTTTAGCCAGAGACCGGGATAATCTTCAAGATCGGATTCCGTTATTCCAATAAGCGTTCCCTCTTTAGTATCTATAATAGAAGGAGTGCATGCAAATTGTTTTTCTTTTATATCCTTGAGTTGAAGAGGAAGAAAAACCCGTTCGTTGTGAGACATAAAACTTTCTTCTTCCGGAAAATATGAAAGGTAATCTCCGGCAAAGTTTACGGAATAAGTTTCGCTGTTTACTTTTAGATCGCCCTCAAGTGAAGTTTCAAACCGGTAAGCAACGCCTTCGTTAAACGCACGGAATGAAAGAGCAAAGTTTTCTTTGAAATTAATTTTTAATTCGTTGTAATACTCTCTTACCTCTTTGCTCTTCTGTCTTACTTCCCGCTGAAGAATTTGGTTAACGGAATTTGTTTTTGTGTTTTTAACATTCGCCTTTAATCCGAGCACAACATTATCATTCACATTCATTGCCAGGGGAGAGGGAGAAATAAGAGCTTTACCATTCTTAAATACAGAAAATTCAATTTTATCGCCGACAGAAACTTTTACTTCGAGCTTCTTATCCGGCGAAAGCAAAGAAAATTCTTTCTGTGCCGAGATAGTAGCGTAAGTCATCATCAAAATAATTAATAATAGTTTGGATAGGTTTTTCATTTGAATTCATCCGATAGTTAGATTTTACTTATCTAAAATAGGAAAGGCTAAACTGAGTAAAAAAATAAATCTTGCAAACGTTAGAGAAGTTAAAACGTCAAAATAGTGGACAAATTTCACTTCGAACGGAAACATATAATTGTTTAATTTATACCATTCATTTCAATTCAATAATAAACGAGGGAAACATGAAGAAACAACTTCTTCTGCTGTTGGTATTGTGCTCGGTGGTTTCCGCACAATCGTTAAAAATTCCTTACACACGTTACGTTCTTCCGAACGGATTGAATGTTCTTCTACACGAGGATCACTCAACGCCAACGGTTAGTGTAAACACTTGGTATCATGTTGGTTCCGGTTACGAAAAAGTCGGCAGAACCGGCTTTGCACACTTGTTCGAACACTTGATGTTTGAAGGCAGCGGTCATGTTGCCGAAGGAGATTTTGATAAGTTACTAGAAACGGCAGGAGGCGAGAACAACGGCTCTACAACCGAAGACAGAACAAATTATTACGAAGATGTTCCATCAAACGCTCTTGAATTAGCGCTTTATCTGGACAGCGACAGAATGGGTTTTCTTGTTGATGCGATGACTAAAGAAAAAGTTGACGGTCAGCGCGATGTTGTAAAAAATGAAAGACGCCAGAGTTATGAAAACCGTCCATACGGATTAAGCGAAGAAACAATTCTCAAAAATTTATTCCCGGAAGGACATCCATATAATTGGCCTGTAATAGGCTCTATGGCCGATCTTTCCGCTGCTTCGTTTGAAGATGTGGTTGAATTTTTCAGAACTTATTACGTTCCGAACAATGCTTCGTTAGTAATCTCCGGAGATATTGATCCTAAGGAAACAATTAAGCTAGTTGAAAAATGGTTCGGCGCAATTCCAGCAGGCAAGCCGGTACCGCCGCAAAATCCGGCAGCCGCAAAACTTAATAGCGAAAAAATTTTGGTTTTGGAAGACAGAGTTCAGCTTTCAAGATTATATATGACGTGGATTACTCCGGCAAAGTTTGCACCGGGCGATGCAGAGATGGATGTGCTTTCAAGTATTCTTAGCGGCGGAAAGAATTCCCGCTTATATCAAAAATTAGTTTATGAATTACAGATTGCACAGGATGTTTCAGCGTATCAATCATCAAGCAAACTAGTATCTCAATTTCAAGTTGTGGCTACTGCACGCAGCGGTCATACTCTAACGGAATTGAAAAACGTTATACAACAGGAAATAGATAAGATTAAGAAAGAAGCACCGGCGCAAAGAGAATTGCAGAGAGTTGTAAACCAAACAGAAGCTTACTTTTTAGATCAGCTTGAAAGACCGGGCGGATTTGGCGGAAAAGCTGATTTGTTAAACACATATTACTATTACGCCGGCAATCCGGATTACGCAAACGAAGATTTAGCCCGCTACAAATCATTAAGTGTTGATGATATTCAATTTGCGGCTCAAAAATATTTGCCCGATAACGCACGCGTTGTTCTCAGTATAGTTCCAAAAGGAAAAACAGATTTAGCAATTCAACCAAAGACGGAGGCAAAGTAATATGAAAACATTATTAAAACTTACTTTCGTTTTTGTGTTTGTCGCTTTATTGTTTACACAAACATTTGCACAAGAAGTTGACAGAACAAAACCGCCTATGC
>JBHEKZ010000037.1:0-2740 GCA_041859025.1 Melioribacteraceae bacterium
TTACAACCAGATATGTGGCTCCAACTCCACCGGTTCTCCTTGTTTCGCTTCCCGCGTAGGCAACTCCCCAGAAGCGGAAAAACTCGCCTAATAATGCCACAGCAAAGCCTACCGATAAACTAATAGGTGTTGCTTCTTGAAAAACCAGCATTAAGACAACAAAAGGAATAGGTGAGTAACTTCTGTATTTAAAAACTTTTAACGCAAAATTATTCATTACGCTTCCTGTGTATAAACTTCTTTTCGTTTAAGCAATGCCTGATGGCGCTTCTTTAGGCGCTTTTTGTTTTTTAACTCATCCAGCCTTTTAATTACATCATCAAAATCTTTGTAAGGGAAATATGTAATTCTGTTTACTTCGCAAAACTTCAGCAGCGAATCCTTAGCGAAAATGAAATCGCAGTACTGAATAGGACATCTATCCGAAACACCATCGCCTATGTAAACTGAGTAATCGTCATCGCTGCTATGTTTAAGAACATAATTTCTTTTGCAGTTCGCGCTGCATTTACAATCTTCAGCTGAGTTTGGAAAACTCGGTTTCAATTGTTTGTCTGCAATAGTCAAAACATTGGAAGAAAAGTCGACTTCTGCTAGGTTTTCCTTTTCTAGAATTGTACGAATATAAAAATCGAAACCATCGCTAACTATCTTTAACTCAAATTCGTTTTCCTTACAGTAATCAACTAATGACTTGAATGAATCTTCAACTTCTATTGTATTTAGAAAATTTTTAATTTTAGTTTCATCTGCATTTGTAACAGAATCGCACAAAACTTGCCAGCCGTTTCGAGGCTCTACTAAATCATTATTCCAGTCATCAATTAGTTTCTTTGAAAACTCTCTATCACCAAATTCAATGAACAATTCTTCGCCAACATCTTTTTTTGTGATCGTTCCATCAAAATCAACGAACACTTTGAAAACTCTGTTATCCATTACTATAATCCGGTATTTCATCGAAACGAACGCCAACAAGCTTAGAAATACCTTCTTCTTGCATTGTAACGCCATACATTGTTTCGGCAGATTCCATTGTGCGCTTGTTGTGAGTTACAATAATAAATTGTGTCCTATCGCTGAATTCCTTTATAAGCTTTGTAAAACGGTCAACGTTAGCATCATCAAGCGGAGCGTCAACCTCATCCAGCACGCAGAATGGAGAAGGTTTTACAAGATAGATTGCAAATAACAAGGCAGTAGCAGTAAGAGTTTTTTCTCCTCCTGAAAGCAATTCGATAGTCGTTGGGCGTTTACCTTTAGGTTTAGCCATAATTTCGATTTTGGCTTCAAGCGGATCAACATTCTCTTCTAGAATTAAATCTGCTTCATCGCCCGGATTGAAAAGCGTCTGGAAGATTGTGATGAAGTTCTGGCGGATCGAAGTAAATGTATCCATGAACAAAGTCTGCGCTGTTTCATTTATTTCATCGATCGTCTTGATTAAATCTTTTTCCGATTCAATTAAATCGGTTCTTTGCTTTAATAGAAAGTCTAAGCGCTGCTTTTCTTCATCATATTCAGAATAGGCGAGAAGATTTACCGGTCCAAGATTTTTGATTTTTTCTTTATGTCTTTGTACTTCTTGATTTACTTCATCATAGTTGAATGTATGTAAGTCTTCGAATTCTTTGAATTCCAACTCTACCGAATAAGTCTCCTTGATGTGCTCAATCAGATTATTGATTTTGAAATTGAGTTCATTTTCCTTCAATTCGAAAGAGTAAATCTTGTCAGAAACCTCTTGCCGTTGATTTCTCAACTGACTTAGCTGATTTTCAAATTGCGAAGCTTCGCTTTTTATAGCCCTTAAGTTTTCGCTGATTTCTTTTTCAGCATTCAACATCACAACTCTGGATGAATTAATCTCGGCTAACTGATCATTTGAGTCACCAAGTATTTCGTTTAGTGTTGTAGATTCTTCTTCGTTACGTATTAAATCGTTTTTACGTTTTTCAATTCCATTTTGGATTGTCCCAAGATTTTGCTCGGAACGGGTAATTGAGTTTTTCGTATTCTCAATTTGTCCTTTCAACCGTTCATGCTCAACACGTCTCTGGTTTTGCTGAGTCTGCTGTGTTGAATATTCTTCCTCAGATTGTCTTAACTCAGCTTCTTGCCCGGCAATATTATTTTCGAACGCGGTCTTTGCTTCAATAGTTTTTTCAAGCTCGATTAAGTTTTGCTCAACATGTAAATCAAGTCCGTGTGCTTTTGAAGCCAGTTCTTGGATTTCCTTTTCGGTGTTTTCAACATCTTCGTCAGCTTTTTTCCTTTCAAATTCCAGCTGCGAAATCTGCTTGTCAATATTGGCGATATCGTTAGCAATAAGCTTTTCACGGTCAGTCAAATTCTTAAGATCGATTTGAGTTAGCTTAGCTTCGGCTTCTTGAATTTCTGCGCGAAGTCGTTCGAGATTGGCTTCATGCTTAGGAAATTCTTTTTTCAAACTTTCCAGCAGCTGCTTGCGGCCGAACAAAGTTTCGTCTTGCTTAGGTAAAGAGCCAGCTTCAATAATTCCGTTAGCTTGTATGAAATCACCTTCCAGCGTAGCGAAATTAAATTCTGGGTAAATTTTATTTAGTTCTATCGCAGATCTTAAATCCTTAGCAATTACAATCCTATCCAGCACTTGATTGAAATATGGCTTCCAAGTTGAATCTGTTTCAACAAAATCTTTTGCCCAGCCAACAAAACCATCCGCTTTTGCAAGCTTTTTAGCTTTTCTTTTAAGACTGAA
>JBHEKZ010000168.1:0-2858 GCA_041859025.1 Melioribacteraceae bacterium
TAACAATTGCACCAACAAAAAAGAAAAAGAAAAACTGTAGCTTTCTTTCTAATTGACTTTCTAAATACATTCTCTCTTGAAATGCGTCCCAGCTCATAGTATTCTCTCTTGCTTAATAGAAACTGACTTCGTGCCGAATGAATTTTCCGGCTTCGTAAACGAACTTTGCGGAAAAGTATTTTTCCTGGAACAGCCAGGGAATAAAAATTTTATCGCCGTCCCAAAGATTCAAGTCGGCCAATTTTTCATTTTGAATCCACTCCAGTTTACCTTCATTCGAGTCAATTAGTTTCCCGCTGAATTTATCTGCAGTAAAAAGAAACACATACCAATCTTTCTTACCGTCAAACATCGGAAAAGTAATAAAACCCTTCATCTTGGGCTCAATCATTAATAAGCCGCTTTCCTCTTCTACTTCTCTTATAGCGCATTCTTCCGGAGTCTCACCTTGCTCAAATTTCCCGCCTAGACCATTCCATTTACCTTCATGATAATCGTTCGGTTTTTTATTGCGGAAAAGCATCAGTGTTTTTCCTTCATACATTACATAACAGAGAGTTGCCAGCTGTACCAATAATTCTCCTATTTGTTAATCGAGTCTGCCAATACTTTCGAAATCTCATCAAGTTCTTCAAGAAACCATTTCACTTTTTCCGATTTAGCCCGCTTACTGTCTCTAATAAGCGCGAGCCAGAGTTTTGCTTCATTGGCAAACTTAATAGCATCAATTGTGGAGTTTGTTAAATCTTTCTTTGTCATTGCTGCCGAAGATTCAATAAACTTTCCAATTACACTTGTTCCGTTTTTAAAAAGCTCATCAATAATTTTTTTAGAAACTTCATCTTTCGGAAGTGAATCAATAAATTCTATAAGTTTCAGAGTGAAGAAATAAATTCTCTGCTTAAACTCACTGCGCGATTTTGGAGAATCCAAAGTCATTGAACTTAATCCTTACTTAATCCGAGGTAGCATTCTTTAAGCAGATAATTTTTTACGTAATCAGAAACACCTTCATCTACATTTCTGATCGGCTTGTCATAGCCGGCACTTCTAATCTTTTTCAAATTAGCTTCTGTGAAGTATTGATACTTATCCCGGATTTCCTCCGGCATATCAACAAACTCTATGTTAACCGGCTTTCCCACCGAATTGAATAAAGCGGTAACAAGATCAATCCATGTTTGGGCTTTTCCGGTTCCTACGTTGAAGATTCCATTCTTGTCCGCATGATCAAGAAAATAAAGAGTCATATCAACCGCATCTTTAACATAAACGAAATCTCTCTTCTGTTCTCCATCTTTATAATCGGCGAGATGAGATTTAAATAATCTGACTTTACCAGCGTCGCGCACTTGTTCAAACGCTTTGTGAACTACGCTTCGCATATCACCTTTGTGATATTCATTAGGTCCGTAAACGTTGAAATACTTTAGCCCGACCACTTTATTTAACAAACCGTTTCTTTTTATCCATGAATCGAATAAGTGCTTTGAGTAGCCATACATATTAAGAGGACGTAAAGTTTCTAACTGATCTTCGTCATCGTTATAGCCGTTAATTCCGTTGCCGTATGTTGCTGCAGATGATGCGTAAATAAAGCGGCTTCCATTTTCCAAGCAGAATTTTGCCAATTCTTGCGAGTAGTGAAAATTATTATCCATCAAATAATCGGCATCTTTTTCTGTTGTGGCCGAGCAAGCCCCAAGATGAATAACCGAAGTAATTTTGAATGGTTCGTTACGCTGCAGTATCATTGCCATGAAATCATCTTTGTGAAGGAAGTCAGCATATTTAAGTCCGTTCAAGTTCATCCATTTATCATCTTTACCAAGCTCATCAACAATCACAATTCTATCAACGCCCATCTGATTAAGACGCCACACTACAGCACTTCCAATAAATCCAGCTCCGCCGGTTACAACTATCATTATCTTCTCGATTATTTGTTATATTTGAACGAAAGTTAACGATATCTCACTACTGAATCAAAACTGAAAAGAACAAAGCGGCTTACGCTTTTCAAATTCTTGCTCTTAAACTTGCTCATGATCTTGATCTAATTTCTGATCAAGATTAAGATCAAGAATAGGATCAAGATTTTAAAGGAAGATTATGAATACCAAATTAGAAATACTGAAAAATATATTACACGAAAGAATTCTCGTTCTCGATGGTTCGATGGGCGTTTTTATCCAGCGCTTCAAGTTGAGCGAAGAACAATTCAGAGGCGAAAAGTTTAAAAAACATCCGGTTGATTTAAAAGGCAACAATGATATTCTTGTTCTAACTCAGCCGGAAATAATAAAAGGAATCCACAGGAATTATTTGGAAGCCGGTTCGGATATTATAGAGACAAATACTTTCAACGGAACCGCAATTTCTCAAGCAGATTATAAAACTGAACATTTGGTTTACGAGATTAATTTTGAAGCAGCTAAAATTGCTAAGGAAGTCGCGGACGAATTCACAAAAGCCAATCCAGATAAGCCAAGATTTGTTGCCGGCTCGCTTGGTCCGACAAACAAAACACTTTCTATCTCTCCGGATGTTAATGACCCCGGTTTCCGTTCGGTGAATTTCGATGAAGTAGCAGCTGCGTTTAAAGAGCAGGCACGCGGCTTAATAGATGGCGGCGCCGATATTTTACTTGTTGAAACAATGATTGATACTTTAGTTTGCAAAGCCGCATTGTTCGGCATTATGGAGTTATGCGAAGAAACCGGCAACAACATTCCGATTATGATTTCCGGTTCTGTGATAGATATGAGCGGCAGAACATTAAGCGGACAAAATACTGAATCGTTCTGGAATTCAGTTTCTCACACAAAGAATTTATTAAGCGTTGGATTGAACTGTTC
>JBHEKZ010000485.1:0-11556 GCA_041859025.1 Melioribacteraceae bacterium
TTTCTTAACTGGATATTCATTTACGGTAAATTCGGGTTTCCTTCTATGGGATTATTCGGTGCCGGTATTGCGACTACTTCAACCAGATGGATTATGGCTGCCGCATTAATATTGTTTGTAATGAATTATAAAAAAGTGAAGAAGTATAATCCTAAACTGAATATCTCCAATCTCGACGGTGCTTTAATAAAAAAAATTATCAGCATCGGACTGCCCAGCGGTTTCCAATATTTTCTCGAAGTAGCGGCATTTTCTTTTGCGGCAATAATGATTGGCTGGATCGGCAGCAAGCATCTCGCCGCTCATCAAATCGCTATTAATATGGCTTCCGTTACATACATGATTATACTTGGAATTTCCGCCGCCGGAACAATTCGTGTTGGCGGTTTTGTCGGCGAGAATAACTGGAAGAAAGTCCGTTATGCCGGTTTCACAGCACTTGGAATCGCAGTTTCAATAATGTTCTGCTTCGGGATTGTATTCATAATTTTTAATTCATCATTGCCCTATTACTATGTAACCGATTCGGAAGTAGTAAAAATTGCTTCGAATTTATTAATAATAGCTGCGTTGTTTCAAATTTTCGATGGTATGCAGGCAAGCGGCGTGGGAATTTTGCGCGGACTTACAGATGTAAAAGTTCCACTCCTAATTTCATTATTAGCTTATTGGATAATTGGAATTCCAATTGGAGCTTTTCTTGGATTTTATTTTGAGCTTGGCGCAGTTGGAGTATGGATTGGATTACTTCTAGGCTTAGCCTTTGTTGGATTAACAATGCTGTTCCGCTTTCATTTGAAAACAAAACATCATGCATAATAATCAACATCTAAAATTATTCATATCTTTGTGCGCTAAAAAAATGGAAAGAAAGTTTTAATGAAAAGAATTGCTGCTCTTCTTGTGATTTTCGCTGCGTCTTTGTGGGGAATTGATGGTATTGTTTTACGTCCGGCTCTTTATAGTTTGCCGGTTCCTTTAGTAGTGTTAATCGAAAGCGGTATAGTTGCACTGATACTTTCCCCTATCTTATATAGACAATTTGGAGCAATAAAAAATCTAAGCCGGAAAGACTGGATTTCATTTATCGGTGTAGGTTTACTCGGCGGTGCAATTGGAACTATGGCAATTACAAAAGCACTTTTCTATGTAAATTATGTACATCTATCTGTTGTAATTCTTATCCAAAAACTCCAGCCGGTATTTGCTCTTGGACTCGCGGCAATAATTCTAAAAGAGAGACTGCCAAAAATATTTTTTTTATGGGCTGCATTAGCAATTTCCGGCGCTTACTTAATGACATTTGGCTACAGTTTGCCAAACTTAACAACCGGAGACAAAACGTTAGTTGCTGCTGCGCTATCATTAGTGGCCGCAATCAGTTTCGGTTCATCAACAGTGTTAAGTAAATTAGCTTTGAAAAATGTTGGGTTCGAACTGGGCACCTATTTAAGGTTTTTGCTTTCAGCGTTAATCATGTTAGTAATTGCAGCCGGCTATGGCGATGTCACAAAGATTAATCAAGTTTCGCAGACTCAGTGGGGTGTGTTTTTACTGATTGCTTTTACAACCGGCGGCGCGGCTATATTTTTATACTACTATGGATTGAAAAAAATATCAGCCTCGGTCGCAACAATTTGCGAACTCGCTTTTCCTTTAACTGCGGTAATACTGGATTATTTAGTTAGAGGAACAGTATTAAGCTTTATCCAGTGGATTGGAGTTGCGCTTTTAGTATACAGCATAATTAGAGTCAGCGGAATAACTTTTTCATCAGATCAAGAAAAGAGCAGCTAATTAATCTTTTGGCTTTTCGTTCCAAACCTCAATCATGATCTTCCAATCATCGTTCTGTTTTTGCCATACACGTAAGTAATAATTTTCTTTCTCAGCCTTAGATGAAGAGTCATTAATTTTAACCGTTCCGTACGCATACATAAAATCATTTGCAGAAGAAATTCCGCCATCAACCATACTGTATAAAGGATAATCCGTAACGTTCTTTGACAAGAATGCTTTTATACTTTCATCTCCGTCAATCGGCTGAAATCCTTCAACAAGCAATCTGGAATCGGCAAAATAATTTTTAATTCTCTCATCAAGTTGAGAACGATCAAACTTACCTTCGAACTGTTTTACAAACATTTTATTTCCAAGCGGAGTAACCTGCGATGAAGAATTGTTTGAGGTGGCATCAACTTGAAATGATTTTTTGGTTATAAGCGGCTTTTCATTTGAGATTCCAAAATCGATAAGGAATTTCCATGAATCATCTTTTTGTTTTCTCCATACTGTACAGAAATTGCCGTACCAAATATCAACCGAATCACCCTTCTCTTTTCTGAAAGTAGCCGGACCTGTTGTATAACCTATATCCCCGCTAGATGAGATTCCGGCTCGTTCTGGATACCAAATGAGCCAGCCATTGTTTGGTTTGGATTTCTCCAAAAATGTTTTCCCGTTCACCGGATGAGGGCGAAATATTATTCCCTCATCATCAAGAAATGACAAGAATGCATCCCGGGTAGTTCCAATTTTTGCGAGTTCAGCAAAAGCATATTCATGCTTAACCATATTATTTAAATCATTTGATTGAGCAGGAAGTAAATTGGCAAAGACAAACATCAGGAAGATTATCTTTTTCATGAATACTCCAAAAATTCGAGCAAAACTATTTACAATTTTGATTGGATCAAATACCAAATTTCATTTACTCTTTTTCTCAAACTTGATTGAAACCGAATTGATACAGTATCGTTGACCGGTAGGCTTAGGTCCGTCATCAAATATATGTCCCAGATGTCCGCCGCAATTCGCGCACATTACCTCAACTCGATTCATACCATAACTAAAATCTTCTTTTGTAATCACATTCTTATTACTTATTACATCACTAAAGCTGAGCCACCCGCAGCCCGCATCAAATTTAGTATTTGAATCGAATAGAATTTGACCGCATGCAGCACACTTATAAACACCTTCATCAAACTTATCCCAGTATTTTCCGGTAAAGGGCCGCTCGGTTCCCTTTTCTCTTAACACCTTATATTCTTCCGGAGTTAAAATTTCTTTCCACTCCTTATCACTCTTTTCTAATTTAGAATTCATCTGTTTTCCTTTCTCGGCAGACTTGCCTTTTTTTTCTTGAGCAGTAACAAATACAATTGCAAATAGGGAAAGAATTCCCAATACGAAAAACGCTTTTGGAATTTTGCTGGACATGACTTCCTTTCTTACTACTGGTTACTAAATATGATACAAAATAAATATCATTTTAGTTTCTTTTGGTATGCCTCGGTTTCTTCAATACTATTGAAATAACCTATTCTCACACGGTACCAAGTTCCCTTGCGTTCGGAGACATAAGCTTCGGAGATGAATGCGTTGTGACCTTGAGCTTTTAGTTTGGCCGCTTCACTTTCTGCTTTAGCTTTGTTTTTCCATGATGAAACCTGGAATGAGTACTTATTACCGTCGGAGAAAATTGTGTTCTTAGGATTTGTTTCTGCAACACTTTGCTTTGGTTCATTTCTTTTAGTGGTTAAGGCTTTAATCGCTTCCTCTTTTTTCTTGGTTGACTGATCCACCACCTTAACACTTGTATCCTCTTCTGCTGGTTTTGTAATCGAAGTTTTTACAACGGGTTCATTTTTTACATTTTCGGTTTTTTGAATAGGCTTTTCTTCTTTATTGCTTTCGCTGCTAATATCGGAAGGCTTTGGTAAGGTATCCTTTCCGATTTGTTTATCTATAATAGTCCTTGTGCGGTCCCCCTGCTTACTAAAATCTTTTTCAGAAATTGTTTTTTCGCCACGATTAATAAACTTCAAACAATAATCGTAAATATTAGCTGCAACTTGATTACTATCGATTGGAATTGCGTATGTTTCGCCGCTTCCGGAAAGCCCGGGTAATGATGATTCACCTAGAATCTTAAGCTTATCATCATAATACAATGTTCCAACGGTTGAATATTTCTGCAAGCTTAGATTAAATAGAATTTGCGATTTTACACTAGAAGCTTGCTTATTAAGAGATTCCACCATCTGCGGAGTTTTGAAATAAGTAATGCTCAATACCGAAATTTGGTTTTGAAACTGCTTAATGGTTGAGGTATCAACAAAAACCTTTTGGTCGCTGAGATCAAGAACCGTTACCCACTTTGGGCCCGGAGTCTGTGCATAAAGAGTCACAATTCCCAGCATAAGTATTAAAAAGATTACTTTTTTCATTTTAGTAAAAAATTGTTAACCAGAATTTAAGAAAATTTACTTTTAGATGATCTTTTAACATAAGTTGTTCCTAAAAAGAGAAGTTATCTTGACAAAAATACTTGGATGTGCTATTTTGCCCGCAACTTTTTTGAAGATATATGCTTACTGAATTCGGAAAAATTTTCATATTCATCATCCTTGCAATAATCTTCGTAATTATTACTCTAACCATTAACAAGTTGCTTCGGCCTAACAGACCTTCTCGCGAAAAGCAGAAGACTTATGAGTGCGGCGAAGAGCCTGAAGGTTCACCTTGGGTTAAGTTCAACATACGCTTTTACGTAGTAGCGTTGATATTCCTCATTTTTGATGTGGAAGTTGTACTGCTCTTCCCTTGGGCGCTTACTTACAAAGATTTTGGTTTCTACGGCTTTGCTGTTGGTATCATCTTCTTACTTGTTCTGTTCTTAGGAATGGCTTATGAATGGAGAAAAGGAGATTTGGAATGGGCTCGTCCTACGCCAAAAGCTCCAAATTTGAGTGAATTAATGAAGAAAGAAGCTGAAATCAAGTAATTTTCGGCATTTTTGCTAACAAAATTGATGATTGAAAAATGGGTTTATTAGATAAAGAATTTTCCGATGGCAATATTGTCATCGCTCCGGTTGAAGACGTATTAAATTGGGCTAGGCTTTCTTCCATTTGGCAGTTAGGCTTCGGTCTTGCTTGCTGTGCTATCGAAATGATGGCTACTTCCGCTTCCCATTATGATTTTGACCGTTTTGGAGTTATTCCACGTAATACTCCTCGTCAAGCCGACGCAATTATAATCTCCGGTACAGTTACACTTAAAATGGCTACCCGTATAAAAAGATTATACGAACAGATTCCGGATCCTAAATACATCATTTCCATGGGAAGCTGTGCAAATTGCGGCGGTCCATACTGGGAACATGGCTATCATGTTCTAAAGGGAATTGATAGAGTGATTCCGGTTGATGTTTACGTACCGGGTTGCCCGCCTCGTCCGGAAGCCTTATTGGAAGGCTTACTTAAATTACGCGATAAAATTCGTCACGAAACTTTGAGAAAAAAATCAGTATGAAAAACGCCGAAGAAATTTTTGAATTGTTAAAGCAGAAGTTCGGAGACGCAATTATTGGTTTAGATAAGGATACTCCAACCGAACCAATTATTTCTGCAGACCCGCTTCAAATACATAAAATTGCCGCTTTTTTGCGCGAAACCGAAGAATTGAAATTTGACAGCCTAATGTGTCTTTCCGGAGCAGATGATGCTAACGGAACAAAAGCTAAAGATGCCGATGGCTTTGATGTTATACAGGGCGGAACGCTTAGTGTTTATTATCATCTGGATTCTGTCGAATTGAAGCAGAAAATAACATTAAAAGTCTCAACAGATAGAGAAAATCCTCAAGTTGAATCTGTAGAGAATATTTGGAAATGCGCTGACTGGCATGAACGTGAAGCTTTTGATTTGTATGGAATTGTTTTCTTAAATCATCCCGATTTAAGAAGAATACTTATGCCCTATGATTGGGAAGCCGGCTACCCATTGAGAAAAGATTATAAAAACCCGGAATTTTACCAAGGAATGAAAGTACCCTATTAGGAATAAGTTGCAAGGCTCAAGGTATTAGTTAAAACCATGAGAAATTTTCAAGAGTTAAAAATCTGGCAAAAATCCAGAGAGCTTGTAAAAAACGTTTATTCAATTACTGAAAAGTTTCCAACTGATGAGAAATTTGGATTGATCTCACAGATGAGAAGAGCTGCTGTTTCTGTTGTTTCCAATATTGCAGAAGGCTCAGGAAAAGAATCTGAGAAAGAATTATTAAGGTTTCTTGAAACTGCTTATTCGTCAGCTTTTGAATTAGAAACCCAATTCATTCTTAGTGAAGATTTAGGTTTTCTTGATTCTTTAAAAAATGAAATGGTATTAGCTCAGATTCAAGAAATACAAAAAATGATTTATAGTTTTTCGAAAACAATAAAAAGTAACATTAAATAAAGTAACCTTGCTGCTTAAAGCTTGGTACTTGTGGCTAAAAGAATGGCTTTGAAAACAGAAACAATGGTATTAAACATGGGTCCTCAGCACCCTTCTACTCACGGTGTGCTTAGACTCGAAGTTGAAATTGAAGGCGAAGTAATTAAAAAAGTTATTCCGCATCTCGGTTATTTACATCGCTGCTTCGAAAAACACGCCGAAGCAATGCAGTACAATCAAGTTGTTCCTTACACAGACAGATTAGATTATCTTGCTGCTATGGGTAATAACTTTGGATATGTTCTTGCGGTTGAAAAACTACTCGGAATTCAAGTTCCGGAACGTGTTGAGTATATCCGTGTAATTATGGCTGAGCTTCAAAGAATTGCATCGCATGCAGTTGCTATCGCTACTAATGGTGCTGATATCGGCGCATTGACTCCTTTCCTCTATTTATTCCGCGACCGTGAGCATATTCTTACAATTTTTGAAGAGACTTGCGGCGCAAGAATGCTCTACAATTACATGTGGATTGGCGGGCTTTCACATGACATCCATCCTGATTTTGTAAGAAAGACAAAAGAATTCGTTAATTACTTCAAGAATACAATTGTAGAAGTTGATAACCTCCTCAGCTACAATAAAATTTTTATAGAAAGAACCGCTAATATCGGCGTACTTCCGGCAGATACTGCTGTCAATTTTGGTGCAACCGGACCGGTTCTGCGCGGTAGCGGTGTTAAATTCGATTTAAGAAAAGACGATCCATATTCCATCTATAATAAATTTGATTTTGATGTTCCGGTCGGCTTAGGCTTGCAAGGAACCGTTGGTGATTGCTGGGACAGATACTATGTAAGAATGGGAGAGATGGAACAGAGTTTAAGAATTATTGAACAAGCCATCGATAACATACCCGAAGGCGATGTTCAATCTGCTATACCAAAAAGAATTAAACCGCCGAAAGGAACATCTTATGCAAGAGTTGAAAATCCCCGCGGTGAACTTGGATATTTTTTAATCAGCGACGGCAACACTAATCCTTACCGTTTAAAGGTTCGTGCGCCCTCTTTTGTTAACTTAGAAGTTTTTGGAGAATTGTGTAAAGGTCATTTAGTTGCCGACGTTATTGCGATTCTCGGAAGTATAGATATTGTTCTAGGAGAAGTGGATAGATAATGTATCAATTCTTTTTTGAATTAACCGGAAATGTCATAATCTCGACATTAGCAGTAGCACTTGTTCCACTTATTTGCGTTTTGCTCGTTACTCTTTTCGGCGTTTGGCTCGAAAGAAAAGTTTCGGCATGGATGCAAGACCGCGTTGGACCTAACCGAATTGGACCATATGGAATTTTTCAATGCGTTGCTGACTTTATAAAAATGCTTCAAAAGGAAGATGCTGTTTCTTCCAATATTGACGGCGTTCTTTATAACATTGCTCCGGTATTGGTTTTCGCCGGCAGCTTTGCAGCGTTTGCTGTTATTCCATTTGCGGCAACTATTGTAGGCAGCGATATTCAAGTTGGTTTGTTCTACATGCTGGCTGTTTCTAGCTTTGTTGTTGCCGGTATTCTTATGGGCGGCTGGTCATCCAACAATAAGTATTCGTTACTCGGATCTATGCGCTCTGCTGCTCAAATTGTCAGCTACGAAATTCCAACTGCTCTTGTTGTTCTATCAATGGTTATGTTAACCGGAACACTTAGCTTAACACAAATAAGCGAACTTCAGACCGGTAATTTTTGGAATTGGAATATTTTCGGCGGTCCGGGCTGGGCTCTTTCAAAGTTTTTATTAATTCCTTTTATGATTGTCGGCTTTATTATCATCTTCATCAGCACACTTGCAGAAGTTAACAGAACTCCATTCGATATTCCCGAAGCTGAATCTGAACTTGTTGCCGGATATTTTACAGAGTATTGCGGTATGAAGTATGGAATGTTCATGCTTGCTGAGTATGGAAATATGTTTGCTGTTTCTCTTCTTATTTCAATTCTATTCTTCGGCGGTTATCAGTCACCATTTGGTTATCTCGGAAACGTATTCGGTATTAAATGGCTCGTTTCTCTTGAACAATTCGGCTGGTTCTTTGCTAAAGGATGGTTTTTCATTTTTGTACAGATGTGGTTAAGATGGACACTTCCCCGCTTACGTGTTGATCAGCTTATGACACTTTGCTGGAAATATTTGATTCCTTTTGCTGTTGTTAACTTAGTAATCATTGGAATAATTTCTTTATTGTAATAAATCGGAAGTCTCTTTGCAGAAATGCAAAAAGGCGGAATTGAGTTTATGAGAGAATACTTAAAAAATACGTGGGACGGTCTCTATACCGTTCTGGTTGGAATGCGGATCACTTTCAAACATTTATTTACACCGGCTGTAACTATTCAGTATCCGGAAGTAAAAGTTAAATTGCCGGATCGTGTTAGAAACAGATTGTATGTAAATATTGATGACTGTATCGGCTGCGATCAATGCGCTCGTGCTTGTCCAGTTAGCTGTATTGAAATTGATACTGTAAAGAGCATTCCGGGTGAAGATTTGGGAACAACATCTAACGGAAAGAAAAAAGCGCTCTGGGTAACAAAATTTAATATTGATATTGCTAAATGCTGTTACTGCCAGCTGTGTGTTTTCCCTTGTCCTACAGAATGTATTTACATGACAGATATTTATGAGTTTGCAGAATTTGAAAGAGCAAACTTGTTATATAAATTTTCCGCTTTGAACGGAGAAGAAGCAGCACAGAAAAAAGTTAATTACGAAAAATTCCAAGCTGAGAAAGAAGCACAGAAAGCCGCCGCTGCCGCAGCAGCTGCAGCTAAGCCTAAACCGGAAGCACCGGCTCAGCCATCTGCTAACTGAAAAGTAACCGAATAATAAAATGAATTACTACGACATTATTTTTTATCTCTTTGCATTAATTACTTTAGTTTCTGCTTGGTTTGTTGTAACCACAAGAAACGTAATTTACTCTGCGTTCTTCCTTTTATTCACTTTCTTTGGCGTTGCAGGTATTTACGTTTTGCTTGCTGCAGATTTTATTGCTGTGGTTCAAATAATGGTTTACGTTGGCGGAATTCTAATTTTACTTTTGTTTGGAGTTATGCTTACAAACAGAATGACTAATGTTGATATCAGAACCGGCGCTACTCATCTTCTGCCCGCTTCTATTGCTACCGGAATTTTGATGGGCGCTGTTGTTTCTATTATGTTGTTTACGGAATGGAAAATTCAGCCCGCGGAAGCACCGGTTACAACATTAAAAGAATTAGGTAATCTTCTTCTTACAGATTACGTTTTGGTTTTTGAATTATTAGGATTGCTTCTTCTTGTTGCCTTAATAGGCGCGGCTTCTATAGCAAGAAGAGAAAAAGAATAGTTTTAGATATAAGTGTAAATAGGTACAAGGAACAAGCTAATAAGAGGCAAGGTTTGCATGTTTTTCTTGATGCTTGAACCATGAACCTTGAAACTAAAAAAGTATAAGGAGTTCGTCTTGTTACAAGTTGGTTTAACTCACTTTTTGGTTGTTAGTGCAGTTTTATTCTCTCTTGGTGTTTACGGAATTGTCACTCGGAAAAATGCTGTTATGGTTTTAATGGGAATCGAATTAATTCTTAATTCGGCTAACATTAACTTTATTGCTTTTGCCCGTTTTGGCAACTTTGGTTACAGCGGACAGATAAATGCACTTTTCGTAATTGTACTTGCCGCCGCAGAAGCTGCAATTGCACTTGCAATCGTTTTAAATATTTATAAGACATTCTCAAACGTTAACGTTGACGAAATAGATCACTTAAAAGACTAAGTCATGAGCGAAAGTTTACTTATTAATTTATCCGTAGCCATTCTCTTTCTCCCCTTGTTGGGATTCACAGTAGTTGTTTTACTTGGAAAGAGATTTCCCAAACTTTATTTATTCGAAGTAGGAATTATTTCCATCGCGTTCGCTTTATCGCTGGTGGTAATGTTTGCAAAGCTTTCCTACTTCCCTAAAGACATTATTGCGCAGTTTACATGGATTACAATGGGAAGCGCGCCCTTCGCCGGATCTTTCAATATCGATCTGGGAATTAAAATTGATAACATAACAGTGATGATGCTGTTTGTTGTTAATCTAATCAGTATGCTTGTTCATTTGTTCTCAATTGAATATATGCATGGCGATAAAAGATACACACGCTACTTCTCTTACCTCGGTATCTTTACTTTTTCGATGTTAGGAATTGTACTTACTCATAATTTATTAATGATGTACATCTTCTGGGAATTAGTTGGTCTTTCTTCCTACTTGTTGATTGGCTTCTGGTTCGAAAAGAAATCCGCTTCCGACGCTTCTAAAAAAGCTTTTATCGTAAACAGAATCGGCGATATCGGAATGTTCCTCGGTATCTTAATCATCTGGACCAACTACAAAACATTTACTTTTGATGCAATCTATGCTCAGATGGCTGCCGGCGTTATGCCTTTTGGAAGTTCTGCCTGGTTAACCGCTGCCGGAATTTTAATTTTTATGGGCGCCGTTGGTAAATCTGCTCAATTCCCTCTTCATGTTTGGCTTCCGGATGCTATGGAAGGTCCAACTCCGGTTTCTGCGTTAATCCATGCTGCTACAATGGTTGCTGCCGGTGTTTATTTGGTAACAAGAATCTTTGTAATGCTTACTGCAGATGCAATGCTTGTTATTGCTGTTGTTGGAGCGTTTACTTCTTTTGTTGCCGCTACAATTGCTCTTACTCAAAACGATATTAAAAAAGTTTTAGCTTACTCAACTGTCAGTCAGTTGGGATATATGGTAATGTCTCTTGGTGTTGGCGCCTTCGCGTTCGCATTCTTCCACCTGGTTACACACGCTTTCTTCAAAGCTTGTATGTTCCTTGGCTCCGGCTCCGTTATTCATTCCATGCATCACGAACAAGATATTAGAAAGATGGGCGGTTTGAAAAAGAAAATGCCTATCACTTATTATACATTTTTGATTTCTACTCTGGCAATTTCCGGTATTCCTCTTACTTCAGGTTTCTTAAGTAAAGATGGAATTCTTGCCGGTACTTTGGCTTTCGGTAAACTTACCGGACATTGGTTAATTCCTATTATGGCATTTACTGTTGCGGGAATGACAGCGTTCTATATGTTCCGTTTAGTACTTTTAACATTCCATGGCGAACCGAGAGATCATCATAAATATGATCATGCTCATGAATCGCCGAAATTAATGGTAGCGCCTCTTATTATTCTTGCCGGACTTTCAATTTTTATTTGGTACACTCCAAATCCAATTGGCGCGGATAGCGGCTGGGTATTAAGCAGCTGGATTAAAACTC
>JBHEKZ010000547.1:0-3750 GCA_041859025.1 Melioribacteraceae bacterium
GAAGTTCGCGTTCGTATCAAAGAAACAGATGGCGAAGATGCAATCTATTTAGTAAACGCACCAAGCAAAAATTAGAGAGAGAAAATATATGTCACTATCAAGCAGACACTTACTAGGTTTAAGCGGAGTTCCGAAAGAGGATCTTCAGCTTATTCTTGATACGGCAAGAACTTTTAGAGAAGTTCTTGAAAGACCAATCAAGAAAGTACCTACTCTACAAGGTAAAACAGTTGTAAATCTATTTTATGAAAACTCTACAAGAACAAGAATTTCTTTTGAACTCGCGCAGAAAAGACTCTCGGCAGATACTGTGAATTTTTCAACCTCGACCAGCAGTGCGAAGAAAGATGAAACCTTCAAAGACACTGTCCGCAATATAGAAGCAATGAAAGTTGACATGATTGTGGTTCGCCATCAATCTGCCGGAGTTCCTCAGTATCTGACAAAAATTAGCAAAGCAAATATTATTAATGCCGGAGACGGTCTTCACGAGCACCCAACTCAAGGTTTGCTCGATATGTATTCAATTCATGAGCGATTGGGAAGATTGGAAGGGCTGAAAGTTTGTATTGTCGGCGATATTGCTCACAGCCGTGTTGCGCTTTCGAACATCTACGGATTGAAAACCATGGGCGCGCAAGTTTCTGTCTGCGGTCCTTCAACAATGATTCCGCTTGGAATCGAATCGCTGGGTATTAAAGTATACCATAAAATTGATGATGCTATAAAAGAAAACGATGTGCTAAATGTAATCCGCATTCAGCTTGAACGTGACGCTGGAAGAAGGATCCCATCTTTGCGTGAATATCATAACTACTTTGGTGTTACAACTGCCCGTATAGAAAAATTTAATAAAGATATTGTAATACTTCATCCGGGACCAATTAACCGAGGTGTTGAATTGTCTTCAGAAGTAGCAGATGGACCGTATCAAGTAATTCTCGATCAAGTTACAAATGGTGTTGCAGTTAGAATGGCTGTTCTCTATCTGCTTGGCACAATGCATTCATAGGAAGGTGAAAAATGAAAATAATTTTGAAACAAGTTAATCTGCTTCAACCGGAACAAAAGCTGGATGAAAAAAATGATCTTCTAATTGAAGATGGTGTTATTAAAAAAATTGGCGGAATTACAGAGGCTGAATTCAAAGAAGCAAAAGTTTTTGATATGAGCAATAAATACTGTTCTCCCGGATTTTTCGATATGCATGTTCACTTGCGTGAACCGGGCAGAGAGGATGAGGAAACAGTTGTTACGGGATGTAACGCCGCCGCAGTCGGCGGATTTACCGGCGTAGCTTGTATGCCGAATACTAATCCGGATATTGATTCTGCTGAAGTAGTTCGTTTCATAAAGGAGAAAGCGGCAAAGCATTTGGTCGAAGTATTCCCGGTAGCTGCCGCGACTTTAGCAAGAAAAGGAGAGGCAATATCACCTATGCTGGAATTGCATGAAGCCGGGGCAGTTGGGTTTAGTGATGACGGTGTGGCTATTAAATCTGCAGGAATTCTCAGAAATGTTTTAGAGTATTCTAAGATGATGGACGCTCCAATCATTGAGCATTGCGAGGATGAGTCTCTCGCGGGTGGTGCGATGAATGAGAGTTTCACTTCAACCTTACTTGGCTTGCAAGGTATCCCCAATGTTGCCGAAGACTTAATTGTAATGCGTGATATTATGATGGCGGAGTTTACCGGCGGAAGAGTTCACATTGCTCACATCAGCTCCAAGAATGCTGTGGATTTGGTTAGACAAGCAAAGAAAAAGGGAATTAAGGTAACTGCCGAAGTTGCACCGCATCATTTTGCTTTGACTGACGATCTTCTTAAAACATTCGACACAAATTATAAAATGAATCCTCCGCTTAGAACGAGAGAAGATGTAGCCGCAATGATTGAAGGGCTAAAGGATGGAACGATAGACTGTATTGCAAGCGATCACGCGCCTCATTCAATAGAAGAGAAAGAGATGGAATTCATCTTTGCGCCTAATGGTATTCTTGGCCTGGAAACACAAATTGGTTTAGCAATTTCTGAACTTGTGAAAAAGAAGCATCTAACACTTTCGCAGTTAGTTGAGAAGTTCGCAATTAACCCGAGAAAGATTTTGAATCTCTCCGTTCCTAAAATTCAGGTTGGTGAAGAAGCTAATTTGACAATTTTTGATCCGGAATTGATTTGGACAGTAGACATAACCAAATTCAAGTCCAAAGCTAAAAACTCACCATACGATAAACGATTGCTCACCGGAAAATCCGTCGCGGTTATCAATAAAAAGAAGATGTTCGTTGACGACAAGATGATGGATATCTAATTTAATTTCATACAGAGCTGTTCAATTAAAGATACAGCTCTGTATATATTTTTCTAAACACACCTTAACTACACGCCATTTTCTTAGCAAAACCAAACAATTCCCATGTTTTTTCGTCTTATCTAACAGAAAATAGTTGGCATATTGATTGAATATATAGATCAAAACAATAACGGGAGAATGTGATGAAAAACCTAAAGAGAATGTACCTCGCAATATTAATGGGGGCGGCATTTATGATAACCGGATGCGATGAATTTGATCATTTCTATGATGATGTTGCGCCATCGGCACCGAGAAATATTAGAACAGTAACCGGAGATCAGCGTGTAGATATCTACTGGGATGAAAACAGAGAGCGCGATGTAGCCGGTTACAATGTTTATTATTCTTATTCATATGATGGAAAGTATGAACTGCTTGGAAGTACAGAATCGACATATTTTATTGATGAAGGCGGTAAGAATGGAGACACATATTACTATGCAGTTACAGCTTACGATTACGATGGAAACGAAAGCGAATTAAGTGATGATGTAGTTTACGATACACCAAGACCAGAAGGTTTCAATCAGGCAATTTTTGATTACAATCGTTCGCCAAATAACGCCGGTTACGATTTTAGCAACTACCTTGTACTTGCTTACGATGCTACAGCAGCAGATATGTTTTTCGAAAAATATAATGGTGTTAACTATATCAATGTTTGGGAAGATTCTGATATTCAAGATATGGGCAATACAAAAGATATTTGGGATATCAGCACTGCACCAACAACTGGTTGGGTTCCTCTAGTTCAAGGCGAAAATGTTAAATATGTTGAAGCTATTCCGGGCCACACATATGTAATTTGGACATGGGACAATCACTATGCTAAAGTTAGAGTAAAAAGTATAAGCGGCGATAGAATGATCTTTGATTGGGCATATCAGTTAGCAGAAGGGAACCGCGAGCTTAAAAGAAGTGTACGAGAAGAAAGAAAACCACTACCGAGTAAAATTGAAAAAAAGATGTAAAGATTCACTGCATACAAACTCCACAAAGAAGCATACCCTTAGCGGTATGCTTTTTTGTATCTTTTAACTATTTTGGATCGTGTTAATAAAGTAATTGAACGATAATGAGCCCTAACATCAAGCAAAAAATAATCTTTTTAATCACGCTATTAATTTTGGCAGTTAATCTATATGCCCAGCCGAAAGAAGCAGTTAAGATTTTTATTAAGATTGAAGATGGTATCGGTTCAGGTTCGGTTGATAAGTTCTCGAATTACTTTTCGGGAAGAAACTACCTAAGCTTTACAAACGGAGCGGCCGGCTATTTCAGCGAGAATCAATCATACTATGTAATTAAAGACTTTCTAAGCGTTAACCGCCCTATCTCTTTTAAAATAGACAACATGGTAACTGAAACAGCAACTCCTTTTGCTGCGGGAAC
>JBHEKZ010000233.1:0-7739 GCA_041859025.1 Melioribacteraceae bacterium
AAGGAATCATTCCTTAGCATTCTGGTAGGGCATCATCACAGAAGGATCCGCTATCCTAATCAAGAAGAATTAGAATCTAAGGCTGAAGAATAGAACTGATGGAACAGTTCGTTAAAGAATTTATTTCCATTCTGCGCTACGAGAAAAATCTTTCCGATAATACCGCGGTTTCATATCAAAGTGATCTTAAAATGTTTTTAGAGTTTCTCAAAGCAAAAGAAATTGCCGATTACAATGATATATCTGCAAGTACTTTGTCTGAATTTTTCAATGAACAGAGAAAAGCAAGCCTTTCAAACACTACTACTGCTCGCTATATGACAACTTTGAAAAAATTCTTTGCTTTTCTTGAAGAGAATAAGTTCATAGAAAAGAACCCGACTGCTATGATTGGCAAAGTAAAACTTGCCAGAAAACTTCCCTCAGTTTTATCTTTTGAGGAAATTGAAAAAATCTTGAATGCGCCGAATACCGAAGAATCTTGCGGGCTTCGGGACAAAGCTATCTTGGAATTGTTTTATTCATCCGGTTTACGTGTTAGTGAGTTAATAAACCTTAAAACAAATGACATTTATTTTGAGGAAGAGGTTGTTAGAGTGTTTGGTAAGGGATCAAAAGAAAGAATTGTTCCTATTGGCAGCTCGGCCATTTATTGGGTGAAGGAGTATCTGACTAAGACCCGTCCGATATTTGAGAAGAAAGAAAAAAGTGGCGGAATTATCTTTCTAAACAAACGCGGAACAAAGCTAAGCCGAATGTCAATTTGGAAAATTGTTGACCGGTATGCAAAAGAAGCCGGGCTGCAAAAGGAAATTCACCCGCACCTTTTTCGGCATTCCTTTGCAACACATCTTTTAGAAGGTGGTGCAGATCTTCGCGCAGTGCAAGAAATGCTTGGTCATTCAGATATCTCTACTACGCAGATTTACACGCATGTTGATAGGCAGTATATCAAACAAATACACAAAGACCATCACCCGCGCGGATGATAGAATGATGGCTAAATTAATTAAAATAACATTGATGGTGGTCTCTTTCATCCTTACTTCATGTAATTTTGATGGCAGCGAGCTTCAGAAGGATAAAATAAATCCCTATTCAATTTCTCTGGGTTCTTACAAAACTTACGAGCAAGCATCTAAATTCAAAATGAATCTTGGCGATTCGGTTCGAGCACATTTAAGGCTCGAATCTGTTGGCAAAAAGAAATACAAATTATTTTATGGAAAATTCTCGAGTGCATATGCCGCCGGAGAAAAAGCATTTAGTCTTTACAGAAAATCGATGATCAAAGATTATGAAATCAATAGAAATGGCCAACGAGTTCTCGATGAATTTGTTAACATTCCTTTTATTGGAAATTATCTTGGGAAAGCGGCAGTATTTAATTACAATATCAAGTCAAAATCGACCGAAGTATTGTGGAGCAGAAGTAACAGAAAAGTTTTGTCGCTAAATCTTTCCGGCGATTCTAGATTCGCGTTTATAATTGCTGCTGAAAATTTACTTGCACATAAGAACACAACAGCTATTCAAAATGCCCGAGTTTATTTTTTGCATCGTAACGAAGAGGAAATTGAAGAGCTGATAAATATTGGAAACGTCAATCAGCTTTATACATATTGGGATCAGCAAGATACCTTTAGAGTTAATGCCACTTTCCCAGATTCAAATAATGCTCGAATTATCTACCAAAGAATATTTTCTTGGGATTCATATGGAAAGGGAGGAAGTTCTTCACAGCGTTCGTTCGATCTGCTCTTGCAAGGATTCCCTACCAAGCCGGTTTTAAAGCCGGAATTGTTTTCTCCTAATGGGACGCTGCAAGTTAGAGATGCCGTAAACGATGATAGGCACTATTTCTATTTGAAGAATTTTCCGGATAAATCGGAAGTTTTACTAGCCTCATCTAAGGGAATTATCAAAGATGTTCGCTGGTCTGCAGACTCAAGATTTCTATTCATAATTACCTCGGAACGACGTGTTGAAAAGAACCGTACCGAAGTGATTAATAGGTGCGAATTCATTATTTATGATACCGAGAAAAGGAGAATGCTTGGAATTATTGACGGAAACGGCTTCAGCAATTTATTAGTTCGGGGAAAGTTGGTATTTTTTGACGAGCGCTTGAATGGCACAGATCAGATTACTATTCTTGACCTAACGAACCTATCAAAATATGATTCTATAAATTTTTACGGTGGATGCTCACTAAATAATTTACCTAACTGAGATTTTAATGAAGACATACTTAAGAGTACTCTCCTACATAAAACCGTTCAAGAAACATCTGGCGGCATCTATAGTTTTTACTATTCTTTATGCTATACTGAACGGCGCCTCGGTTACGTTAACGATTCCATTACTTGATACTCTATTTGGACAAGGTAAGAATACTCAAACAGAGCAAGTTATACCGAAGACACTGAAAGTGCCTGCAATGGGAATTATAGATAATCTCGAAAAAACAGTAACAACAACATTTAAGGAAATTGTTTTTTCAGGAACACAGAATCAAATTATACTTAAAATTTGTTTGCTTCTTTTTATCACATTCTCCCTAAAGAACATCTTTGGCTATCTGCAATCATATTTTTTAGCGTTTGTTGAGCAGGGAATGATTCGTGATTTGCGAAATGAAGCATATTTCCATCTGCATAAATTGCCGATGAGCTATTTTAAGAATGAAAAAACCGGAAACTTAATTTCGCGCGTAACTAATGATGTTTATGCTGTGCAGACGAGTGTCTCGGCTGTTTTTTTGAATATGGTGCGAGAGCCTTTTTCTATTCTAGTTTTTTTACTTATTGCCCTTACAATCAGCTGGCGCTTAACTCTCTTCTCGTTTTTGGTTATCCCTGTATCTGCCGGAATTATTGGCTGGATAGGTCTTAAGCTCAGAAAGCAGACTTCGATCTTGCAAGGCAAGATGAGCGAAATAACAACGACACTTCACGAGACAATTACCGGTGTAAAAATTGTAAAAGCGTTTGGAATGGAAGATTATGAAAATAAAAAATTCTCAAATCAGACTTTCAGCTTTTTCAAGACAATACTTAAGATCAATAGAATTAGAAACGCTGCCCCGCATATAACGGAAGTTCTTAGCGTGATTGTTGGATGTGTTATGATTTACTTTGGTGGACAGTTAGTTCTTGTTGAAAAAACACTTAACGCAAGTGAGTTTATAACTTTCCTGCTTGCCATATTTCAAATGATGCCCCCAATTAAAGAATTGAGCAGTGTTAATAACCGCATTCAAGAGTCGAGTGCCGCGGCTGAGCGTGTATTTGAGATTCTTGATACCGAACCTAGAATTAAAAATATTGAATCGCCTGTAATCAAAAATGACTTTGAAGAGCAGATAGAATTTGAAAATGTTTCATTTCATTATGATGATTCCGACGAATTAATTTTGGATTCTCTGAATATAAAAGTTGCAAAAGGGAAGGTACTTGCAATTGTTGGCAGCAGCGGCGCCGGTAAAACTACAATGGTAGATTTAATCCCTCGCTTCTACGATCCAACGAGCGGAAGAATTCTGCTTGATGGAAACGATCTAAAGGATGTTAGAATTGAAGACCTTCGTAAGCTAATGGGAATTGTTACACAAGAAACAATTTTATTTAATGAAACTGTTAGGAGTAACATCTCTTACGGAATTGAGAAATGCACAGATGATAAAATTATCGAAGCCGCCAAAGCAGCAAATGCTCACAACTTTATTCAAGAACTTCCGAATGGTTATGATACTATTATTGGTGAAAAAGGAACAAAACTTTCGGGCGGACAACGCCAGCGGCTTTCAATTGCACGCGCACTACTCAAAAATCCTCCTATAATGATTCTGGATGAGGCTACTTCGGCCTTGGATAATGAGTCGGAGGTACTGGTACAAGAAGCTATAGAACGTCTTATGGCTGAAAGAACTACCTTTGTTATAGCTCACCGCCTCAGTACTATTCGAAATGCTGATAGAATTATTGTGTTAGATAAGGGAAAGATTGTTCAAGATGGAAAACATGAAGAACTTCTAACTAATGAGCAAGGTATATATAGAAAACTTTACGAACTACAATTCAGAGATCAATGAAATTGAATTCCCTATTGAATAAAGAAAATATTGACAAAGCAATATTTGGTTTTTTAATTCTATTCGCTTCTACACTAAATAACTCGATATTCCTTTGTCAACTTGGCTTCTTTGGGGCCTATCTGTTAGTTGGATTGCGCTTCTACTTCTTCCGGGAAAATCCGTTTAAGAAAACCGGGCTAGAGCTAGCTTTCTTATTGTACTTTGGAGCGGTTTTTATATCAGCTCTCTTTTCAATAGAAAAGGGTAACGGCTTCAATGAGCTAATAAAAAGCTTGTTGCTGCTTCCAATAGTCTACTTATTGGCTTTTGCCGCGGATACGGAAAATAAAAGTAAGACGCTCTTAAATTTCTACTTAGGTGTTGCGCTAGCTACGCTGCTAGTTTATTTGTTCATGTCATTGAAGCATTATTTCACACAGTTATATCAACTGGAAATGAAAGGACCTTCACCGTTTCAGTATGTAATGACAGCAGGCGGCCTAATGAGTTTTACTGCAATTTTCTTTTTTGCATTTTTAATGAATGAAAAGACAAATTGGAAAGTAAGGATATTCTACTTTCTCGCTTTTGGATTATCGTTTGCTGCTGTGATTGCCAGCTACACTCGCGCAGCATGGCTTGGATTATTTGTCGGATTATTTATTGTTCTTCTTGTTAAGAAAAAATGGTTGATAATTGCCCCAGCAATAATTGCACTATTACTTTTAGCTCTTATAAAGGGCAACGAGAGTAGAGTTGAGGTAATTTCCTTAAAGAATAAATTCAATACCGAAAATATCGTTAATCCAAATGGACGGGCTTATGCTGTCCAAATTGTTGGCGGCGATACAATTCTGGTATCAGAATATGAAAAAGGAATTTCTGTTTTTGCTGGTAATAAGCTTCTGCAAACTCTTCAGACTAATTCGCCAATCACAAGAATTAATCATTGGATAGGAAGTTATTTTTTAGCCTTTACACTCGACTCACGATTTATAGTATTAGAAAAAGGAAGAGATGGGAAAATTAAAGAGTCGAAAGTTTTTATATCTACGGGTGCTACTCGAGATTTTGCCCTTGCTAACGAAAAACTTTATGTGGCAGATAAAGATAGCGGCCTTACAGTATACCAAGACCCGGCTAATCTTTCGCTGAAAAAATATTTTGGCGGAAGTGGCGGAGCGGCAACAGTTGCTGCTGACGAAAAATATGTAGCCCTCTATTCTGAGAAGTATAGTTCGATTGAATTATACCAAAATGAGGGTGGTTTGCCAATTACGCTGGTTGATTCAATTAGATATGAATCATCAATAAAATATCTTTGGTTTTACAATAGCCTTTTGTTGTTTCAAAACGACAATAACTTGATACAGTATAGTGTAGAGAACAATAAACTTAAGGAAACCAAACGGGATCCGATCGTTGGAATCACTTTTATGAAGTTTGTAGATTCAACTGCTTACGCTTTGACAATAGATGGAAAAGTTTACAAAGGGGAACTTGGTAATGGATCGTTAAATTTTGGGGTACTTAAAACACTAAATCATTCTTGCACCAGCCTCAGTATTAGCTGGGATAAGATTTATGTCAGCTCATTCAAACGAAATCGTGTTCTTTCGATGTTCGATCCTTACCATGAGACAAATTATGAACGCTTAAACATTTGGCGGGTTGGTCTCAAAATCTTTAAGGATTATCCGGTTGTAGGAGTCGGAGATATTGACTTAGGTAATATCTACCGTAGATATAAAGATGAATATTTAAAAGAGAACTTTGGGCATCTACATAACAATTTCATGCAATGGCTTGTAACGCTTGGGGTATTTGGCTTTGCTGCGATAATGTTTCTGCTGGTAAACATTTTCCTTCTAAATATTAAAATTTACCGGACAGTTAAAGATGAACCTGTGGCTTCTTCATATGCAATTGGGGCACTTGCAAGCTTTGTTGGATTTCTTGCGTCGGGTTTGGGAGAGTACAATTTTGGCGATCAAGAGATTCTGACAATGATTTGGTTTACAATAGGACTGAATTTAGCGTTCTATTTTAATTATCTTAAAAAGACCCCAAATGCTAAGGTGTGATTGATGAATTTATCGGCAATAGTAATTGCAAAGAATGAAGAGAACAATATTGAGCTTTGTCTTAAGAGCATGCTTAATGTTATTGATGACGTTGTTGTTATTGTTGATTCAAATACAACTGATAGTACTCTTTTAGTAGCAGAAAAATTCTCAAATACTAATTGTGAATTACGAGAGTGGCAAGGCTTTGCAATGACAAAAGCTTACGCAGTTTCCAAAACCAAGCATGACTGGATTTTATGGATTGATGCCGACGAGGAACTTACCCCGGAACTCGCGAACGAACTACAACAATTCAAAGTCAGCGAGCCTAATTTTCAATGTTATGATGTGGCGAGGCGAGCTTTTTTCCTTGGTAAATGGATTAGGCATAGCGGCTGGTATCCCGCAAGAATAAAAAGATTTTTTAACAAGCAGTTTGTAAAATTTGATGATAAACAAGTTCACGAAGGGCTGGATGTTACGGGCGAGATTGGGCATCTAAAGCATGATCTTAATCATTATACCGACCCAAACATTGAACACTATTTTACTAAGTTTAATTCTTATACCACACTGGCAGCTAAAGAACTTGATGATAAAAGCCGCAAGGCTTCTTTAAGTGATATACTTCTAAGACCACTATTTATATTCCTTAAAATGTATATTTTCCGCAGAGGTTTTCTTGATGGATTACATGGCTTAATGCTGGCAGTATTTTCTTCTGTTTATGTCTTTGCTAAGTATTGTAAACTTTGGGAGATTAATAACAAAAAATGACTATTGGAATTATTCCAAATATATCAAAACCGGAAGTGAACGAAATTGTAGCTTGTATCATTTCCGAAATTAAGAAAAACGGTTTGGATTACGTTTTGAGTGATTCGGTTATTAAAACGAATATCGAATCTTTGAATGAAGTGGACTGCTCTAAAATTGTTTCGCTAGATAAGATTGGAAGTCTGTGTGATATGGTCATTTCAATCGGTGGTGACGGCACAATGTTAAACACGGCTTACAACGTTAGAGGAAGTGGAACACCAATTCTAGGAGTTAATTTTGGCAAACTTGGTTTTCTTGCAGAATTCGACATTGAAACATTTAGCCACTTCATTAATGATATAAAAGAAAAAAATTATATTGTTGAAGAGAGGATTGCTCTTATAGGAACCGGTGAAGGGTTGCCTGAGAGCCTTTATGCCATAAATGATGTTGTGATAGATAAAGGTTCATGGTCCAAGATGATTGAGCTGACCGTCTTTGTAGATGGTGAATATGTAACAACGTTTTCTGCTGATGGAATTATTATTGCTACTCCTACCGGGTCAACCGGATATTCACTTTCGACCGGGGGACCAATTGTAAATCCTAAGGCTGACGTTATTACATTAAGTCCTATTGCGCCTCATACTCTAACAATGCGCCCGCTTGTTATATCAAGCAAACAAAAAATTACCATTAATGTTAATTCGATGCACGACACAATTCAAGTTAGCAGTGACGGGCAGCGAGTAAATTTTATTAAACCTCCGGCAACTATTCACATTGAAAAAAGCAACAAACCGGTAAAGTTAATTCATTCGACCAAAAACAATTACTTT
>JBHEKZ010000260.1:0-3658 GCA_041859025.1 Melioribacteraceae bacterium
TCTGCTGGTAGTCTGGCTTTCGGATAAACCAAATTATCACTTAATAGATTCGAACTACTTTGCTTACAGGCCGGACTTGGGAAATAATGGCGGAGAAATTATTAGAGTCGGTACTAGTGATTGGTCGATGTATCCTTCCTATACAATTGTTGAAAAGAATTATTTTGAACAATGTAGCGGCGAACGTGAAATAATTTCTAACAAATCGTTTTACAATACTTACAGATACAACACATTTGTTGAGTGCCAAGGCGCTTTAACGCTTCGCCACGGCAACAATTGTGATGTTTACGGTAATTATTTCTTCGGTAATAATATAAAGGGAACCGGAGGAGTTAGAATTATTGGCGAAGGGCACAAAGTTTATAATAATTACTTCCAAGACTTGGAAGGAGAAGATGCTTTTTCTGCGCTTTCGATTATGAATGGTGTTCAGAATTCGCCGCTTAACAGATACTTCCAAGTAAAAAATGCTGTTGTTGCATTTAATACATTTGTAAATAACAGCCACAGCATTGAAATAGGAATTGGAAAGAATGATGAATTAAATCTTGCTCCAATTAACTGTACAATAGCAAACAACATTGTCTATTCTACTAAAGGTAAGCTTGTTAAAAATGTGGACGAACCACAGAACTTTAAGTGGGAAGGAAATGTGTTCTTCGGTTCTGAACTCGGAATTGCGAATCCGGGCGGAATTGAAATTAAAGACCCGCAAATGAAAAAGATTAATGATTTATACGTCCCGCAAAATATTGCTGTCGTTCAGAATAAAGCTGTTGGTAATTATGATTTTGTAGTAGAAGATATTGATGGGCAGAAAAGAGAAAAACTTAAGACCATTGGTTGTGACGAAGTGAGAGTTACAGAAAGAATTCATTTACCAATGAATAAAAAAAATACCGGACCTTTCTGGCTAAAACATGATTAAACAATTAAACAAAATACTGTCGTTAATGATTTTAATTTCCATTTCTGCTTATGCAAAAGAATACTTTGTGACTACATCTGCGGAACTAAACTCTGCTATTTCATTATCAAAGCCTGGTGATGTAATTGTGATGAAAAACGGTACATGGACAAACATCACAATTAATTTCCAGAACAACGGCATTGCCGGTTCTCCTATTACACTGAAAGCTGAAACTATCGGACAAGTTACATTTTCCGGCAAGTCGAATCTAAGAATTGGTGGTAATTATTTGATCGTCGACGGTTTCGTTTTTAAGAACGGGTTTTCCAGTTCCGGTACTGCTGTCGTCGAGTTCAAATCCTCTGGCGGTATAGAAAGTAATTACAGCAGATTAACTAATACAAGCATTGTTGAGTATAATCCCACAGATGCTAAAACAGATTATAAATGGATTTCACTTTACGGCACCCATAATAGAGTTGATCATTGTTATTTGAGAGGAAAAACACACATTGGAACCACACTTGTTGTTTGGTTATCCAACAAACCGAATTATCACTTAATTGATAGCAATTATTTTGCTTATCGTCCGGTGTTTCCCGAAAATGGCGCTGAGACAATCCGCATTGGTACAAGCGATTGGTCGATGTACGATTCATTCACAACTGTTGAGTTTAATTATTTTGAAGAGTGCAATGGTGAAACGGAAATTATCTCCAGCAAATCTTGCGGGAATATTTATCGCTACAATACATTTAAAAATTGCCAGGGCACATTAACTCTGAGACATGGTAATAGATGTATAGTCGAAGGAAATTATTTTTTTTGCGGCAAGAAAACCGATTCCGGTGGAATTAGAATTATTGGCGAAGACCATAAAGTTATTAATAACTATATCGACGATTCTTACGGAACAAGCTATAAAGCTGGCATTACAATTATGAATGGAGTGCCAAATTCACCTTTAAACAGATACTTTCAAGTAAAGCGAGCCGTTGTTGCAAATAATACTGTAGTTAATGCTAGAATGAGCTTGAATGTTGGTGCCGGGAAAGATAGCGAGTTATCACTTCCGCCTCTTGATTGTATAATTGCAAATAATATCTTCTATTCATCACAAAGCCCGCTTGTTACATTTACAGACACACCTATTAGTATGACTTGGAGCGGAAATGTTTTCAGCGGTGCGGCTATTGGTATGACTTTACCGCCAGATAATTACAATTTCAATCCTCAAATGATAAAGGGAAGCGATAATATTTATCGTTTGCAAGCCGGAAGTTTGGCGATTGATAAGGCTAATGTTAACTACAACTATGTTGCTACAGACTTTGATGGGCAAACTCGTATTGTTAATGATATCGGGGCGGATGAATTCTCAAATGATCCGATTACAATTAGACCGGTTAGTTCCAAAGATGTCGGTCCGGAGTATCTACGTGTAACGTCTATCGAAAATGGAGAAGTGAAAACTATACCAGCTGAATTTCGCTTAGAGCAAAATTTTCCGAATCCCTTTAATCCTACTACCGAAATTCAATTTAAAATTAAGAATGCTTCTCATGTTACACTGAAAGTATATGATATACTAGGCAGAGAAATGGCATATCTGGTGGATGAATACAGGCAAGCAGGTAGTTACAAGTCTCAATTTTCAATTTCCAATTCTCAAATTAGCAGCGGAGTATATTTTTATACTTTAAAAGCTGGCGATTATTCCGAAACTAAAAAAATGATATTGCTTAAATGATGGCAAAACTGAACTTAATAATTATTGTTTGTCTGGTAATTCTTGTGCAGAATTCTTTTGCACAAACCGGCTGGCAATCCGACTTAGTTACATTCGATTCAAAAGGGAAATTAGTATACAAAACTGATAACGAAGGAAACCGTATCCCGGATTTTAGTTATGCCGGTTATCGAAATGGAGAAGTTGATATCCCGACTGTACCAGTAGTAAAAACAATTTCTGCAATTGCAGGAGACAACACGTTGCATATACAGAGCGCGATTGATGAGGTCTCAAAATTATCATTAGTAAATGGAATTAGAGGCGCGCTTTTACTTAGAGCCGGAAAATATGAAGTGACTGGAACGGTAAGAATAAATAATAGCGGAATTGTTTTGCGTGGCGAAGGTGATGGCGAGGATGTTGCTGCAAATACAATAATCTTTGCTAAAGGAAACACGCCATCTCAAAGGACTGTGTTAGTCGCTGGCGGCGGAAGTAATAACTCGTGGAACTCACAAGTCTCCGGAACTAAAACAAATATTATTACAGAAAAAATCTTTGTTGGAGAAAAGAAATTCCGCGTAGAAAATACTTCCAGCTATAAAGTTGGCGATAACATCATCATTGTTCACCCCAATACTTCTGCATGGCTTAAAGCAGTCGATTATGGGGGAACGGCAGCTGATCCGGATTGGACTACTGCGGATGGATTAACCATAATGTATAATCGGTTTGTAAAAAAGATTTCTGGAGATACAATCACAATTGATGCACCGGTTTTCAATACGCTGGATAGAAGCCTTTCTCAATCCTACATCTACAAATATAGCAGAAGCGGATTGATGACTAATATTGGAATTGAAAACTTGAGAGTTGATATTGAAATTCCGGTTAATGATGTTCCTACTAATTCTAATGGAAATGAAGCACATGCCTGGCATGCTATCGAAATGGTTCAGATTGAAGACGCTTGGATTAAAAATTCTACTATGATTCACTTTGGACAATCTGGT